>NZ_BAABGZ010000030.1:0-531 GCF_039541835.1 Hymenobacter saemangeumensis
TAGAGGGTGTTAATGACTTATTGAGGAAATTCGGGGATGAAAAAGCCCCGACCAGCCTATCCAAGTGACGTTACGGACGAGGAATGGGCATTTGCTGCGCCCTATCTGACATTGATGAGCGAGGCCGCTCCCCAGCGGGAGTATCCGCTGCGAACGTTATTCAATGCCGTGCGGTACCTGGCCCGCACCGGGGTGCCTTGGCGGTATTTGCCGCACGAGTTTCCGGCCTGGCCGGCGGTCTACCAGCAGTTGCGCCGTTGGTTGGACGCGCGCTGTTTCGAGACGATGGTGGACGATTTGCGCCACCTGCTGCGCACGGCGCAGGGCCGCCCGGCCGAGCCCTCGGCCATCCTCTTGGACAGCCGCACGCTGCAGAGCACGCCCGAAAGTGGCCACCGGGCCGGTTACGACGGGGCCAAACGACGCAAAGGCAGCAAGGTCCACGTCGCGGTTGACACGCTGGGCCACTTGCTGGCCGCGCTCGTTACCCCGGCCACCGCCCAGGACCGGGCCCAAGTGGCCGCCCTGGCC
>NZ_BAABGZ010000031.1:0-752 GCF_039541835.1 Hymenobacter saemangeumensis
AGCTGGCAGCGGCAGTACCGCAACCTGCTGGCCGGGGCCCTGCTGGTGGTGGGCCTGCTCGGGGCGGCCTCCTACCGCCGCTACCGCCTGCAGCGCCGCACCAGCCGGCAGCTGCGCCAGGCCCAGCAGCAGGAGCACGCCCGCAACGCCGAGCTCGAGCAGGTGCAGCAGCAGCTGCGCCAAAGCCTGGGCGAGAAGGAGGTGCTGCTGAAGGAAGTGCACCACCGGGTGAAAAACAACCTGCAGATTGTCAGCAGCCTGCTGGCCCTGCAAGCCCAGGCCCAGGCCCGCCTGCCGGTGGTGGCCGCCGCCCTGCGCGAGGGCCAGAACTGGGTCAAGTCCATTGCCCTGGCCCACGAGCTGCTCTACCAGGCCGACGACCTGGCCCGCGTCGACTTTGCGCTCTTTGCCGAGCAGCTGGCCGCGCACCTGCGCCGGGCCTTCGCCGCCCCCGCCGTGCAGGTGCGCGTGGCGGCCGCGGGCATCCGCCTGGACACGGACACGGCCGTGCCGCTGGGCCTGGTGCTCAACGAGCTGCTGAGCAACGCCTTCAAGTACGCCTGCGCCCAGGGGCGGGCCGGGCAGCTGGAGGTGGCCATGCACTACGACGAGGCCAGCCATTCCTACCGCCTGCGGGTGGGCGACGACGGCCCGGGCCTGCCGGCGGGCTTTACCCTGGCCCAGGCCTCGTCGCTGGGCCTGCGCCTGGTGCAGAGCCTGGCCCGGCAGCTCGGCGGCCAGCTGCTGCTGCC
>NZ_BAABGZ010000032.1:0-830 GCF_039541835.1 Hymenobacter saemangeumensis
CCTGGACTGGATTGACGCGCAAGACGCCCAAAACTGGTTCCACCACTGCGGCTATCATGTACACTGACTACGAATCTGCTCTAGGTAGACTAATCCTTCCTCAACTACCAATGAACTATTCGACCCAAAGCTTTGCTTATACCATGGTGCAACAGGGTTTGGTGGACTTAGTCCTATCTGATACACCTCCTCCGTTGTACAAAAGCCCAGCATACCCCAGTTTTGCTCTTGTGGATTGCTCCAGTAAACATGGGAACTAAGCTGCAAGCAACCGTGGTTTGATGCTCCTATTAGAAGCCGAAGCACCCTGTTTCTTTCTCCGGATGAGAAAAAAGTTGGTGTCACGGGAATTTTTCTACACCTGACTTCGGTTATATCTCCAGTGCCGCCAGTCGATTAGGCTTGAGAAGGGGGAAATTGATACGGTCACTGGAAATAAAAAGTTGCGGGGAAGTTTTGCTGGAAAGCAAAAATTCGTACCTTTGCACTCCCAATCGCAATAGGCGTAGCGGGACAAGAAAACGGGAAAGAAATTTTTTTTCTGCTTTTTCTTGACAAGTAAAAAAATCTTCTTACCTTTGCACTCCCAAATCGAAAGAGGCGGTTGAATAAAGAGAAAAAGAGAGCTGGCCGCGAGGCCGCACGGCTACTTCAACAGGAAGTCGCACACGTTCTTTGAATGACTGGAAAAGACAAATGGTAAGGTTTGTTCTGAGCAATTGGAATAGACCGACAACAAGCGTAACAAAGATTTGAGCTCGTCAATACGAGTCGGATTTGCACTCGACATCAGCTAGTCTTCGGGCTAGTGTAGAACATTATACAATGGA
>NZ_BAABGZ010000033.1:0-891 GCF_039541835.1 Hymenobacter saemangeumensis
TAGGGTAGAACAGGTAATTAGGGCTAAGTCGTAACAAGGTAGCCGTACCGGAAGGTGCGGCTGGATCACCTCCTTTCTGGAGCAGTTCGACTCGTGGGCTCAAATACAGTTACACACCGTTGTAACCAGTTGTCTTTTCCTTCATTCAAATAATATTGATGAGTGTTCCGGGCTTGTAGCTCAGGTGGTTAGAGCGCTACACTGATAATGTAGAGGTCCGTGGTTCGAGTCCACGCAGGCCCACTCTAATCATTCATCATAACAAATAGGAATAGCTCAAGCGGAGCTCTTCTTCACTAATGCTGCTTGCAGTGTTACACGTTCTTTGACGTAAGGGGTAACAAAAACGAAGCGTAGCGCACTTGCCTACTCAGCGATGAGCAGGAATTACCAAGTGTAGTTACGAAGACGAAGTAAATAAGAGCACACGGGGGATGCCTAGGGTCTCAGAGGCGACGAAGGACGCGATAAGCTGCGATAAGCTCGGGGGAGGGGCACATACCCGCTAATCCCGAGATTTCCGAATGGGGCAACCCCTTGCCTGGAAGAGGCAAGAGCCGACTAGCTTGTCTAGCGGCGGCAAACGCAGGGAACTGAAACATCTAAGTACCTGCAGGAAAAGAAAATAACCATGATTCCCCAAGTAGTGGCGAGCGAACGGGGAGGAGCCCAAACCAGGGTGGTTACGGCCACCTTGGGGTTGTAGGACCACGACATCTGATTGAACCCACTTAACTGAAGTGCTTGGGAAAGCACACCATAGACGGTGAGAGTCCGGTAAGTGACAAGTGTGGTTCACGGTAGTGGAATCCTGAGTAAGGCGGGGCCGGAGAAACCCCGTCTGAATCCAGCGGCACCATCCGCTAAGGCTACATACTCCTGAGACACCGA
>NZ_BAABGZ010000034.1:0-930 GCF_039541835.1 Hymenobacter saemangeumensis
GAAGCTGTTTAGGAAGTAGGGTGCCAATAAAAAAGACTTCCACGACGAGGCGAAATTTGGGGTGCGACCCACCTCATTTTTGCCCGTTGCCATGGAAGTCCTCACCAAAGATATGATTACCCGCTGGATACTGCCCTACCTGCCTGCCCGAACCGGTGGCCGCCGTTGCGCCGCCGACCCGGTGGAGGTGGTCGGGGCCATCAGTTACAAACTCAAAACCGGCTGTCAGTGGCGGTGGCTGCCGGTCAAAGCCCTGTTCACGGGCACGCCGCTGAGTTGGCAGGGGGTGTACTATCATTTCAATGCCTGGGGCAAGCAAGGCGCCTGGCAGAAGCTCTGGGTCAACAGCCTTCGACTGCATCGACGGTCCCTGGACTTGTCCAGCGTGCAACTCGACGGCAGCCATACGCTGGCCAAGAATGGCGGGGCAGCCATTGGGTATCAGGGGCGCAAAGCGGGCCGCACGACCAATGCCCTGTTGCTGGCCGACGACCAGGGCCTGCCACTGGCCGTGGCCACGCCCCAGGCCGGCAATCAGCACGATACGTTCGAGCTGGAGCGCGTCTTTGCCGAGCTCTGCGCCGTGCTCGAAGCGGCCGAGCTGCGCCTGGAGGGCTTGTTTCTCAATGCCGACAAAGCCTTCGACGTGATGAGCTTGCGCCAGGCCTGTGCGCAACGTCGCATCGAGGCCAACATTCCCCGCAACCGCCGCGCGGCCGACTGGCAGACCGATGACGACACGCTGCTCGACCCCGAGCTCTACCGCCGCCGCTTGGCCATCGAGCGCCTCAACGCCTGGCTCGATGGCTTTAAAGCCCTGCTCGTGCGCTTTGAAACCGGCCTGCAAAACTGGCTGGCTTGGCACTGGCTCGCCTTTACCGTCCTGTTGCTGCGCAAAATCGCCCCAACCCCGACTTCCTAAACAGCTTC
>NZ_BAABGZ010000035.1:0-943 GCF_039541835.1 Hymenobacter saemangeumensis
AACCCAAGTTGCGGGCTATAGGCCGGCTTGGTGGAGGGTGTGGGCAAAAATGAAGAGGGCAATTTTCAGGGCAAACCCGGCAGGTGTCACGGCGTGAATCTGCTTGGGAAAGCGGGCGGTGAGCCGACTGAAGCAGGTTTCGATGCCTTTACGGAAATACTGAAGCAGAAAGGCTTGCGCCGGGTGCAGCGGCCGTTTGCTGTTCTGACGGCGGGCCGTGTACTGCTGGCTGCCGCTGGCTTCGTTGAAGAGGTCCTCGGCCACATAGTCCGTATACCCGGCATCGGTGTAGAGCACGCTGCCTTCGGGTAGGTCCAACGGCAGCCCGCGCCGACCGGTTTGCTCGGATTCGGCCCCGGCGTGGAGATAGAACTCGACGGGAATGCCGTCGCTGGTGGCCACGACCTGTACCTTCAGGCCGTAAAACCAGCTGCGCTTGCTGGCGCAGCGGCCGTGGTAGGCCTTGCCCGTCAAGAGCTTGCAGCGCCGGATGCGGGTGTTGTGACACACGGCCACAGGGAAGGAATCGAGCACATACCGGGCCTCCTCATGCAGGTGCTTGAGCAGGTCGCCCACGGTGGCGAACAAGGCCAGCAGCGTATCGGACAGCGCGTGCAGGCGGCGTGTAAACCCGCTCTTGTCCAGCCGGTTTTGCCCCCAATGCTGCTCCATGTAGTGCTTGGCCACGACCAGGTTGCCCCCGAAAAAACGGGCGGCCACCAGGGCCGTGGTCAGCACCTGCGCATCGCTCAGGCGCCGGCCCGACGCCGGCGGTGTCCCGGCGGGACGGGTGAAACGAATCAAATCATCGAGAACGCAGTACATTGCAACAGTCTGTTCGCGCATGGTCGGCAGGGCTTGAAGGGGTCGAATACTTCAAACCTAGCCTGTTCACGCCGAACAGACTTTTTTTCTGCCTCATCTATACCCCGCAACTTAGGTT
>NZ_BAABGZ010000036.1:0-1013 GCF_039541835.1 Hymenobacter saemangeumensis
TAGAGCAGATTCGTAGTCAGTGTACATGATAGCCGCAGTGGTGGAACCAGTTTTGGGCGTCTTGCGCGTCAATCCAGTCCAGGGCAGCCCGCACCGCGTTGGTCAGGGTCTCGCGGGTGCGGGCCTGTGCGGTGCGCAGGAAGGTTTTGAGCTTGCTGAAGGCCAATTCAACGGGTGTAAAGTCGGGCGAGTAGGGCGGCAGAAACAAGAGGCGAGCCCCGCGCTTTTCCACCAATTCAGCCAGCCCCGGAGCCTTGTGCACGCGCAGGTTGTCGAGCACGACCACGTCGCCGGCCACCAGCGTGGGGCCCAGTACCTGGTCGAGGTAGACGGCAAAGGCTGCCGCGTTGACGGCCCCGTCCAGTTCCATGACTGCCTCGACGCCTTGGGTCGTCAGGGCGGCAATCACCGTCACGTTGGGCCCGCTGTGCAGCGGCACGGGCTGGTTCACGCGCTGGCCGCCCAAGGCGCGGCCGTAGCGGCGGGTGAAGGTCAACTGCACGCTGGTTTCGTCTACGAACTTGAACCGGGCCACGTCCTGCCCGGGCAAGGCTTCGAGAAAGTCCCGGCGCAGTTGCTTTACCCGTTCGGTGTCGCGCTCGGCGGCGTGGACACTCTTTTTTTGCGTCGCAAATCCAGCTTTTGCAGGCCCTGCCAGACGGTGGTACGCCCCACCGCCGGTCCGCCACTGGCCGCCAGCTGCGCGCGCAACTCGTCAAGCGTCGCGTCGGGCTGCTGTGCTACGCAGGCCGCCAACTGGGTACGGGCGGCCTCGTCCAGCAGGGGAACCGGGCCGCCGGCATGCGGCAGGGCCGCCACCGTGCCCGTGGTGCGCTGGCGCCGAAGCAACTTGTTGACAAACGAAACCGACACGCTAAAGTGCGCCGCCACCTGCGGAATAGAACGGTCACCGGCATGACAGGCGGCGGCTACACGCTCGCGTAAATCGGTTGAATAGGCCTTCATCCTGCTAAGTTCGCACAATCCTGTACATGCATCGCGAAACCGCTCTA
>NZ_BAABGZ010000037.1:0-1015 GCF_039541835.1 Hymenobacter saemangeumensis
TAGAGCGGTTTCGCAGTTACTGTACATGATATCCGCAATGGTCAAACCAGTTTTTGGCATCCTGTTCGGTTATCCAGGCGGCGGCTGCCAGCATGGCTTGTTCCAGCACGTCGCGGGTGCGTGCTTTTGTGGTACGCAACCAGGTTTTGAGCTTACTGAACGCGAGCTCAATGGGGTTAAAGTCCGGCGAATAAGGCGGCAGGTAGCGCAGGCGTACCCCGTATTTTTTCGCTATCGCGTCCAGGCCGTCCACTTTATGCACCGCCAAATTGTCGAGCACCACCACGTCGCCCGGTCGCAGGGTGGGGCCAAGTACCTGGTCGAGGTAGGCGGCAAACACCTCGCCGTTGACGGCCCCGTCCACGCTCACCAGCGCCCCGAGGCCGTCGGGGGTGAGCGCGGCGATGAGCGTCACGTTCGGGCCGCCGTGCAGCGGCACGGCCTGGTCCAGGCGCTGGCCGGCCGGGGCCCGGCCATAGCGGCGGCAGTAAGTCAGGTTGGTGCTCGTCTCATCGACGAAGACCAGCCGGGCAAAGCTTTCTCCCTGAATAGATTCCACAAACAAGCGGCGCAGCGCTACGACGCGCTCGGTGTCGCGTTCGGCGGCGTGGATGCTTTTTTTTTACGTCCCCAGCCCAGGCGTTCCACGGCCTGCCACACGGCCGTGCGCTGCAACGAGGGGCCTCCAGCCACCAGCAGGGCCTGGCCGATTTCGGCCAGCGTGGCATCGGGTTGCGCAGCCAGGCAGGCCAGCAGCACTTGGTCACCCGCCGCGTCCAGGTGTGGGGCCGGGCCGGGGTGGCGGGGCAGTTCGGCCACCGAACCGCTCGTGCGTTGGCGGCGCAACAGCTTGTCGGTAAACGATAACGAAACGGAAAAGCGGGCCGCTACCTGGTATATTTTGGCTCCTGGTTCAGCGCATGCCGCCGCTACTCGTTCCCGCAAATCTTGTGAATACGCTTTCATGCCCGAAGGTAAGGCTGAATCATGTACACTAACCCCGAAACCGCTCTAA
>NZ_BAABGZ010000038.1:0-1052 GCF_039541835.1 Hymenobacter saemangeumensis
TAGGGTAGAACAGGTAATTAGGGCTAAGTCGTAACAAGGTAGCCGTACCGGAAGGTGCGGCTGGATCACCTCCTTTCTGGAGCGGCCTTGCTCACGATGTTATCCAAGTAGTTTCGCTTACTGCTTACGATTTTGTTTGTTTCCCCATTCAAATAATCTTTGAATACGGATTCTACGGTTTCCTTCGGGTATCGTCGAAACCCGGGCTTGTAGCTCAGGTGGTTAGAGCGCTACACTGATAATGTAGAGGTCCGTGGTTCGAGTCCACGCAGGCCCACTGTAACTGGCGGGATTGCTGCTGGAAACGAAACTCGGGGGATTAGCTCAGCTGGCTAGAGCACCTGCCTTGCACGCAGGGGGTCAACGGTTCGAATCCGTTATTCTCCACCATTATTTGCATCGATTGGGTGCATCAATGATGTCTGTTTAGAAATATCAGTGATTGACTGACATTTCACACTAATACTGCTTGCAGTATTACACGTTCTTTGACGTAAGGGGTAACAAAAACGAAGCGTAGCGCACTTGCCTTTCTTTAAGAGGGGAATTACACAAGTGTGGTTACGAAGACGAAGTAAATAAGAGCACACGGGGGATGCCTAGGGTCTCAGAGGCGACGAAGGACGTGATAAGCTGCGATAAGCTCGGGGGAGGGGCACATACCCGCTAATCCCGAGATTTCCGAATGGGGCAACCCCTTGCCTGGAAGAGGCAAGAGCCGACTGCCTTGTGCAGCGGCGGCAAACGCAGGGAACTGAAACATCTAAGTACCTGCAGGAAAAGAAAATAACCATGATTCCCCAAGTAGTGGCGAGCGAACGGGGAGGAGCCCAAACCAGGGTGGTTACGGCCACCTTGGGGTTGTAGGACTGCGACATCTGATTAAACCAACCTAACTGAAGTGCTTGGGAAAGCACACCATAGACGGTGAGAGTCCGGTAAGTGACAGGTTTGGTTTACGGTAGCAGGATCCTGAGTAAGGCGGGGCCGGAGAAACCCCGTCTGAATCCAGCGGCACCATCCGCTAAGGCTACATACTCCTGAGACACCGA
>NZ_BAABGZ010000039.1:0-1151 GCF_039541835.1 Hymenobacter saemangeumensis
CAGACTAAACGCATTCGGAATGGAGCGCTAAATTGGGCGCTTTGCGCCGATGTCGCTGCTCACTCACCTAGCCCAAGTACCGGATTTTCGCCAGCCAGGCGGCAATCTGCGTCACGCCCTGCTTGATATTCTTGTTATCAGTGTCTTAGCTGTACTCAGTGGGGCCGACGACTTTGTGGAAATGGCCACTTTTGCCGAGCGCAAGCTGCCGGTGTTGCGCCGCCACTTGGCCTTAGAAAACGGGCCGCCCTCCCACGACACCTTTCGGCGGGTGTTTCAGCAGTTGGACGCGGCCCGCTTCAACGCTGCCTTTTTGAGCTGGGTGCGCCAGTTGCTGCCCGCCGCTGTGGCCGAGCAGGTCTGCATCGACGGCAAGACGTTGCGCGGCTCCGGCCCGCAGCCCCTGCACCTGGTTTCGGCCCTGGCCCGCGCCGAAGGCCTGTGCCTGGCCCAGGTGGCCGGGGCCGGCAAGGGCCACGAGTTGGCTGCCCTGCCCAACGTGCTGGCCCTGCTCGACTTATCGGGTGGGGCGCTGGTGAGCCTCGACGCGCTGGGCTGCCAGCCGGAGGTAGCCGCGCAGATTGTCGAGCAGGGCGGCGATTATCTGCTGGCCCTCAAGCACAATCAGCGGGGCCTACGGGCCGAGGCCGAGCGGGCGCTCACCGGCGTGTCCCCCGCTCATGAAGCCTGGGGCTGGGGGGCGGGGAATGTACCCGTGCGCTGGCAAGTGGCCGTGCAGGCCGACCTGCGCTGGGTGGACGAAGCCGGGCGCTGGCCCCGGCTGGCCACGCTGGTGCGGGTCGAGGCGCTGCGCTGCCCCCCGGCCGGTGAGCCGCAGGCCCAGCCCGTGCGCTACTACCTCAGCAGCCGCAACGGGCTGACGGCGGCCCAGGCGCTGGAAGCCGTACGCGGGCACTGGGCGATTGAAAACCAGCTGCACTGGCACCTGGACGTGACCCTAGCCGAGGACGCGCACCGGCTGCGCGACAAACAGGCCGTAGAAAATGTGGCCCTGGTGCGCAAGATGGCGCTAAACCTGCTCCGGGCCGACCCCGAACCCGGCAGCCTCAAAGTCAAGCGCAAGCGCCTGGCCTGGGACGACACCTTTCTTGACCGCCTGTTAGCCCAACTGGCCGAATGCGTTTAGTCTG
>NZ_BAABGZ010000040.1:0-1212 GCF_039541835.1 Hymenobacter saemangeumensis
ACTGGCTGGCTTGGCACTGGCTCGCCTTTACCGTCCTGTTGCTGCGCAAAATCGCCCCAACCCCGACTTCCTAAACAGCTTCAGTTTAAGGAATAGAGCGTTATAACTCCAAGAGCCCGATTTCTTGGACAGTGAGAAGCTGTACTTTGTCATTGGGTAGCACCTTCACGCCGTTGAAATACTGGCTAAGGGACAGCCAGCTCGTTCGATCGAGGCGATACGCAATCCAGTGAATGCCGTCGGGCAGGAGCAGGTGGTCCCACGTGCCGCGGATAGTCCGGCCCGCAACCCCCACCTCAAAAATGCCCGAGGGCGGCAGGGCCCGCAGAGCAGGTGCTTCGGTATGCAGTAAGCACTGGGCCTGCTCATCTACCGCCTGCTGGTACGCTTCATCCAGATTCATCTTGAATAGGTTGTAAATGGCTCAGCGAAAGGGCGGTTCGGAAGTCTGCTATTACGGGTGAGCCTCTTTCTTGGGAGGAGCTTCTAGCAATGGGATTAAGGGCTTCGGGTGCGGAAGCGAGTCCTCAACTAAGCAAGTGCCTTCCACGCGATAATGGCGGGTCTTTTCGGGAAAGACGACCTTATACTTATGGGCGCTCTCAGTTTCTAAAACAGCATCAAATGCGTGCAGCCGTTGATAAAACGCAGCGGAACGGGGAAGCAACTGACCGGCACCGGTGTAGATAAAGACCACGTTGCGGGGGGTGCGCGCGACTTCGTCGGGCATGCGGTGGTCCAGGACGCGTTTCGTGGCAAAGGGCATCACCATGGCCCGGTAGCGAAACGATAAGCTGTCGGGGTAGAGGTAAAGCAATAACATGCCCGAGGAAAACGCTTGGTCTAGTGTGGCCGCCATCTCGGGGTGCAGCTGGGGAAATGCGACCGGGTCGGGCTTTTTCGTTGGGGGCGTACACGCCAACAGCATACCGAGCACAGGGAGGTGGGCAGAGCGCAGATACATGCAGCGAACAGAAAGAGGGCCAACCAAAGGGGGCTGACAAGGTAACAGTCCAGTCTTACAATAGCGCTCGTGACCGTCTAGTACGGTCCAGTTGAGCCAATAGTACCTGGCATGAGTTCAAGATAACGGTGATGCCCTAAACTTAAGCCCGTTTAATGAAAGGAACGTGGCTGTTGCAGAACCAGTTTTCGTAGAGGGAAGATGCAAGGCAAGAAGCTGTTTCTCGACAAAGAGGTGACGCGCTTTCG
>NZ_BAABGZ010000041.1:0-1269 GCF_039541835.1 Hymenobacter saemangeumensis
TGAGGTGGTCCGATTACGCTGGACAGTTTAGGGCATTAAGTTGAAGAAGGTGTTGATGAGTATGATAAGGCGTCTGGTAGTCGATGCTGGAATGCAGCCGCTCGTGATTGTAGTAGTCAAAATAATCGGCGACGCTGGTTTGCGCATCGGCCAGGTCCGCAAAAACGGGCCGCTCGCGTAGCTCGAGCACCTCCGTTTTGAGGCGGGACCAGAGGCTTTCCGCCTGCGCATTGTCGTAGCAGTCGCCGCGGCGGCTTTGCGAGCGCACGGCCTGGTGGTCGTGCAGCAGTTGCCGGTAGGCCTTGCCGCAGTATTGCCCACCGCGGTCCGAGTGCACGAGCAGGCCCGGCGCGGGCGGTTGTGCCCAAAAGGCGCGCTGCAAAGCGGCGGTCACCAGTTCTTCGGGCATCGTGGCCCCGACCTGCCAGCCTACCACCTGCTTGCTGGCCACGTCTTGAAAGGCGCACAGGTAGGCCCACGCGCCGTTGGCCAGCGGCAAATACGTGATGTCGCTGACCCAGACCTGGTTCGCCACGGTGGGCTTGGGCTGGAGGAGTAGCCGGTTGGGCGCGCAGCGCAGCCCGTGGGTGGAGTCGGTCGTGCGCGGGGTATAGGCCTTGGGCTGCAACGCGTGTAAGCCCCGGCGACGCATGGCCACCCGCAGGCGCTGGCGGCCCACGCGGTACCCTTTGCGACGTAAGGCGACCTGGAGCCGGCGCGTGCCGTAGCGGCGCTTATGGCGGCCAAACACCTTGACCAGCGCTTCTTCCCACGCGGGTGACTGCTGGCTACCTGCGTGCTGCTGCCCTTGTTGCCATGCATAGTAGCCGCTGGCGGGCACGCCGAGCACATGGCAGAGCAGGCGCACCGGGTATTGACGCTGCTGTGCTTCGATAAAACGATAGCGGCTCATGGATTGTCGGTCGCGGAGAAGATGGCAATGGCTTTTTTTAAAATGTCCAGCTCCTGCGCTTGCCGCCGCGCCAAGGCCCGCAGCTGGCGCAGTTCCACCGCCGTGGCGGGGTCTAACTCCGCCCCGCGAGCAGCTGCTACGGGGGTAAGCGCCTCTTTTTGCCACTTATACAGCAGCTTGGGGCTGATATTTAGCGCACGGGCGGCTGCTTGGGTCGAGCGGCTCTCGCCAGCCAGGCGTAGGGCCTCGGCGCGGAAGGCGGCGTCATAACGCCGACGTTTGGCAGGGTGGGGACTGTCTTTCATGACATTCGAAAGATAAGACCCTATTCTGTCCATGATTACCCGACCACCTCA
>NZ_BAABGZ010000042.1:0-1566 GCF_039541835.1 Hymenobacter saemangeumensis
GCTCCAGAAAGGAGGTGATCCAGCCGCACCTTCCGGTACGGCTACCTTGTTACGACTTAGCCCTAATTACCTGTTCTACCCTAACCGGCTTCTGTGACGAGCACCGGCTTCAGGTCTACCAGACTTTCATGGCTTGACGGGCGGTGTGTACAAGGCCCGGGAACGTATTCACCGCGTCATTGCTGATACGCGATTACTAGTGATTCCAGCTTCACGGAGTCGAGTTGCAGACTCCGATCCGAACTGAGAACGGCTTTTCGGGATTGGCGCACCATCGCTGGTTGGCAACCCGCTGTACCGTCCATTGTAGCACGTGTGTAGCCCTAGGCGTAAGGGCCATGATGACCTGACGTCGTCCCCGCCTTCCTCACTGCTTGCGCAGGCAGTCTGGCTAGAGTCCCCACCATTACGTGCTGGCAACTAACCATAGGGGTTGCGCTCGTTGCGGGACTTAACCCAACACCTCACGGCACGAGCTGACGACGGCCATGCAGCACCTTGCTTTGTGTCCCGAAGGAAAGCCTCATCTCTGAGGCGGTCACGCGCATTCTAGCCTAGGTAAGGTTCCTCGCGTATCATCGAATTAAACCACATGCTCCACCACTTGTGCGGGCCCCCGTCAATTCCTTTGAGTTTCACCCTTGCGGGCGTACTCCCCAGGTGGGATACTTAACGCTTTCGCTAAGCCAGTGACCTTCTATCGCCACCAGCGAGTATCCATCGTTTACGGCGTGGACTACCAGGGTATCTAATCCTGTTCGCTCCCCACGCTTTCGTGCCTCAGCGTCAGTTACAGTCTAGGCAGCTGCCTTCGCAATCGGGGTTCTGGATACTATCTATGCATTTCACCGCTACAGTATCCATTCCGCCACCCTCGTCTGTACTCAAGCCAACCAGTTTCCAGGGCAGTTCCGTTGTTGAGCAACGGGCTTTCACCCCAGACTTAATCGGCCGCCTACGCACCCTTTAAACCCAATAAATCCGGACAACGCTTGCACCCTCCGTATTACCGCGGCTGCTGGCACGGAGTTAGCCGGTGCTTATTCACCAGGTACCGTCAGTAGAGGACGCATCCCCTTTTTTCTTCCCTGGCAAAAGCAGTTTACGACTCAGAAAGCCTTCATCCTGCACGCGGCATGGCTGGGTCAGAATCTCTTCCATTGCCCAATATTCCCTACTGCTGCCTCCCGTAGGAGTCGGGCCCGTATCTCAGTGCCCGTGTGGGGGACCAGCCTCTCAGCTCCCCTAGACATCGTCGCCTTGGTGGGCCGTTACCCCGCCAACTAGCTAATGTCACGCAACCCCATCCTTGACCAATAAATCTTTAACAATTGTGTGATGCCACACTACTGTTTTATGCGGTATTAATCCGCCTTTCGGCGGGCTATCCCCCAGTCAAGGGCAGGTTGGTTACGCGTTACGCACCCGTGCGCCACTAGTGGTATTGCTACCACCCGTTCGACTTGCATGTATTAGGCCTGCCGCTAGCGTTCATCCTGAGCCAGGATCAAACTCTCCATTGTATAATGTTCTACACTAGCCCGAAGACTAGCTGATGTCGAGTGC
>NZ_BAABGZ010000043.1:0-1589 GCF_039541835.1 Hymenobacter saemangeumensis
GTGGCTGTTGCAGAACCAGTTTTCGTAGAGGGAAGATGCAAGGCAAGAAGCTGTTTCTCGACAAAGAGGTGACGCGCTTTCGGCTCTCCGAGCGAGTTCCGCCCCACAATTTGTACCGCCGACTGGCGGAGCTGGTAGATTGGTCGTTTCTCTACGAAGAAACCAAGGCACTTTACAGCCGCACGGGGCAGCCCTCGCTGGACCCCGTGGTCTTCTTCAAGCTCGTGCTGGTGGGCCGGCTGGAAAACCTGGTCAGCGACCGGCGCCTGGTCGAGCACTGCGCCCTGCGCCTGGACATTCTCTGGTTCCTAGGCTACGAGGTGGACGAAGAGCTGCCCTGGCACTCGACTATCAGCCGCACGCGTCAGCTGTTCCCGGCCGCCGTCTTCGAGCGCCTGTTCGACCACGTCTTTGCCCAGTGCGTGGCCCGGGGCCTGGTAGCCGGTGACCGGCAGGCCGTCGATTCGGCCCCGGTCAAGGCCAATGCCTCGCTCGATAGGGTATGCGAAAAGCAGCCGGCGGGTGTCCATGGCCCGTTTTTGGCCACCGGCGAGCCCGCGTCCACGATGCCGGTGGTCACCGCCCCGGCCCACCTCTTGCGCCGCGAAGCCGCCCGGCAAGCCAAGCGCCGGAGCGAGCCCGGCCCCCTGGGAGCACAACACGAAAAAGCGCGCCTGCTCAGCAACAAGACGCATTACAGCCCGACCGACCCCGACGCGCGCATTTCCATCAAGCCCGGCAAAGCCCGGGCCCTGAACTACCTCTGCAGCCTGGCCGTGGACACGGCTAAAGGCGTCATCAGCCACGTGCAGGCCGACTTTGCCGATAGCCGCGACAGCCTGCACCTGCCCCAGCTGTTGACGGGGCTGCAGCGGCGCTTGCGCGCCCATGAACTGCGCTTGCGCGACGTGCTGGCCGATGCCGGGTATGCCAACGGCCGCAACTACGCCTTACTTGAAGCCGAGCAGGTCACGGCCTGGATACCCGTTTTTGGCCAGTACAAGCCCGAAATCGCCGGCTTCGCCTACGACCCGCGCCGCGATGCCTACACCTGCGCCGCGGGCAAGGACCTGCCGTTTCACCGGTATAACGTGACGGCCGACGGCGACTGGGTTAAGCTCTACTGGGCCGCCTACAGCGACTGCCAGCAGTGCCCGCTAAAACCCACCTGCGTACCGGGCGCCAAGCGCAAGCAACTCACCAAGACGATTTACGACGCGGCCTACCGCCGCGCGTGGCAGCGGCAGCAAACCCGCCGGGGCCAGCGCCTGCGCCGGGTCCGGCAGAGCACGGTCGAGCCCGTATTCGGGAACCTGCTGCACCACTACGGCCTGCGCCGGATGAATGTGCGCGGTCTGGCCGGAGCCCACAAAACCATGCTGCTGACAGCTGTGGCTTACAATCTCAAAAAGCTGCTCAAGTACCGGCCCCAGCAGCACATAAGCCTGGCCATGGCCCTGCCCCAGCCACTGCTGGCTGCGCAAACACGCGCTGGCCGACGAAACAGATGCACCGAAGCGCCAACTCGGGCGCTTGCCAAGTGGCTACTCAGCAATAGAACAATTTAAGCCGAGTTCTGCAACAGCCAC
>NZ_BAABGZ010000044.1:0-1658 GCF_039541835.1 Hymenobacter saemangeumensis
ACGCCGGCCGTGGGCAGCTGGAACTGCACCTGCTCGCGGAAGGGGTTGGGCGCGGCCGTCAGCTCCACCGGGCGGGCGCTGCGTCCAGCCAGCGGCGAGCCAAACACGCGGAAGGCAATGTTCTGCGTTTCCTGGCCTTTGATGGGGCAGGCGTTGTCTTCGGCGGTTACGGCCACCCGGTACAGGCCGTCGCGCATGTTCAGCGGGGGCACAAAGGTGAGGCGGGCCTGGCCCGAGCCCAGCATCTGCAGCGAAGCACCCGGCACGGCGTTGTAGCTGAGTACCATGTTAACCAGCTGGTTGGGGTTGCGGTCGGTGGCCGTAAGGGTCAGAATTGCCGGCTCGCCCGAGCGAATGGGAATAATCTGGTTGATGGGCTGCGTCACCACGCTGGTGCCCACCTGCATGGTGGCCGTGCGCAGGAAAGTAGGCGGCACGTTGGTGCCGCAGTCGTATACGGTCAGGAACAGGTCGCGGCGGGCCGAGCCAATCATCACCATCTGCCCGTTGACGCGGCGGTACTCGGTAATTTTCACGACCACCACGTACTTGTTGCGGCCCGCGGCCGAAGCCGAAACGGAGTCATACAGGGCAGGCACCACGCGCAGCGAGCCGCTGGCCGCGTCGAACTCAAAGTTGGGCCGTACCGTCTTGTTCGGGCAGGTCCCAATGGTGTCGTTGGTGACGGCAATGGGCAGGGTAGCCGAATACGTGGACTGGCTGCCGCTGGGGCAGTTCAGCACGCAGGGCGGGTTGATGCTCAGCACGGCGGGCTGGCAGTTGTTGCCGGGAAAGCTGGCGTAGGTCGAGTACGTATTGCAGCTCTCCAGCGGCCGGTCGAGCGAGTACACCAGCGAGTCGCCATCGGCATCGTAGGCGCTGTTGCTGAGGATGGAAGTCTGCTTCCACGGAATAAAGAACACGGGCAGCGTGCTCGACACGGGCGAGGTGTTGACAATGGTTTGAATGGCCCCGCCGGCGGCAATCTGGTTGCGCAGCACGGCCTCGAAGCGGAAGCTGCCCTGGCTGACTAGGTTGGCCGTGCTGGGGCGGCAGCACTCTTCCGTGCTCAGCACCCACTCCTGGGCGGGGGGCAGGGTTACGGTAGCCACAAAGGTGTTGGCCTCGTAGTTGGCCGGGCCATTGGCCGTGCATACGCCGGAGAGGGTGGCGCAGTACTGGTTGCCATACACGGGCACGCCCTGGCGGTTCATCACGGCAGTAACCTGGCCCACCGTTGAGGAGCAGCCGTTGGGGCGGCAGGTAAGCTGCAGGGTGGTGGGCGCCGGAATGCCCGAGCAGTCGCGGAAATGGTGCACTACCACCCGGTACTGGTTATTACCGAGGGAAGTATAGGTAATGTCGCCGCCTTGGGCGTGTGAGGCCTGCGCGGGCCGGGCCAGTCCCAGGCACAGCCCAAGCAGGGCCACGCCAAGTATGCGTAGAGGTGTGAACATCGGTGAAATAGTTAGGGTGAAAGAGATTGAGCTACATGACCTGGGAAGGGGGCGCAGGGCCGGGAGCCGGCAAAGGCAAGCGCTGGCTTGCTTGCCGGCTTCCGGCACCTGCTATTGCTCGCTTCGCAGGAGTCGGATGGTGTGCTTGCCGTCGGCGGAGCGGGCCAGGTAGAGGCCGGCGGGCAGGTTGGCGGCGGGCTG
>NZ_BAABGZ010000045.1:0-1710 GCF_039541835.1 Hymenobacter saemangeumensis
ATGTGGGCCAGGTAGCGCTCCTGCTGCTCGGGGCCGTACACGCCCTGGCTCAGCAGCTCGCTCTGCAGGCTGATTTGCGTCAACAGCGAGCCCACGTCGTCGTGCAGGTCCGCCGCTATCTGACGGCGTAGCGACTGCTCCCGCGCCCGCTGCCTCCGGCGGTACTGCTGGGCAAGGAAAAAACCCGTCCCTCCGATGGCGAGGACGGCGGAAAGCAACAGCAGGCGGGTGCGGGTGCGGCGCTGCTCGGCTTCCAGGCCGGCAATGCGCTGGCGCTGCTCCAGCACCTGAATGCGCACCTGCTGCCCGGCGCGGTCGAAGCGGGCCTGGGCCTCGGCCACGGCTGCGGTGCGCTCCTGGCTGAGCAGGGTATCGCGCAGGCTCAGGAACTTCTGGAGGGTATCGAAGGCCCCGGGCAGCTTAAGCTGCTGCATGGCCAGGGCCAGCACGTGCAGGTCGTCGGCTACGGCACGCTGCTCTCCCAGCTGGCGGTTCAGCTCCAGGGCCTGCCGTATATACTGCAGTGCCGCAGCGGGCTTGTGGTTATTCAGGCTGGCTTCGGCCAGGCGGGCCAGCACCGCGGCTTCGGTAGAAACGGTATGCGAAGTGCGGGCCAGGCGCAGGGCTTCGTGCCAGGTTGCTACGGCCGAATCGGCCCGGTGCAGGTCAGACTGAATCACTCCCAGCAGGTTGAGCAGCTTGGCTTGCATGCTCGGCTCGGCGTTGGCATTGCGGGCCATGGCCAGGGCCTGCCGCACCACCGGCGAAGCCAGGGGAGCCTGCTCCTTGTCGAGGTAGCCGTTGGCGATGTTGTGCATCACCAGCAGCAGGCCGCGCATATTGGGCGGCTCGCAGGCCAGGTACGCCTCCCGGGCCTGCTGGTAATACTTCATGGCATTGTCATCGTTATCGAAAGAGCGCGCTACGCTGCCCAGGCCCAGGTAGGCATGGCCAATAAACAGCCGGTTCCTGGCTCGTTGGGCCGCCCGCAGCGAAGCCTCGAATGCAGTCTGCGCGGCGGGGTAGTCGCCGGCATAGAAAATAGCCGCGGCTAAGTTGTTGCGGGCGTGGGCCTCGCCCTGTACAAAGCCAATTCGCCGGGCCAGGGCCACGGCTTTCTCTCCGTAGGTGCGGGCACTGTCCAGGTCGAGCTGCATCAGGTAGCGGCAGGCCACCGAGCCCAGGCGCACGCGCACGGTATCAGGCAGGCCGCGGCGGTACACCAGCGTGCGCAGCGAATCAAACTCCCGCACATTCTCAGCCTCCGTCTGGGCTTGCACAGTCGGGCTAAGCATTACCAGCAGCAGAGTCAGCCCAAGGGCCAACCTCACTCTCCCGTTGCGTTTGCGGCCCATATCCTGGGATATATTAGTGAACACAAGGCAAAATAAGCCCATTTTTAGTTGCTACATTTAACTCCCTGCCTTCTTTACGCTTATAAGGGTAGCAGCGCCGCGATGCCAAATCCAGCTCCCTGGTAGTCGTAGGCCACGCTGCCGCCCACGGCGCGGGCTCGGTCCTGCATGTTGCGCAAGCCATTGCCGCCCAATCCTTTTGATGCCAGCGACTCCCGCACGCTGCCCCCGTTGTCGCGCACTTCCAGGCGCAGCTTTTGCCCGTTCCGGGCCAGCCGGATGCAGACTTCGGTGGCGCCTTTGGCGTGCTTGACGGCGTTGTGCAGGGCTTCCTTGTAGATGAGGTAAAGCGCCT
>NZ_BAABGZ010000046.1:0-1838 GCF_039541835.1 Hymenobacter saemangeumensis
TGGGCACGGGCGGCTGCCGGCACAGGTCGGGCTGGTAGGGCTGGCCCGCCTGCACGAAGCGCGTAAGCACGCCCTGGGGCGGGCGGCTTCCGACCATGCCACCCAGGGTCAGCTCTTGGTTGGGAGCTAGTATGGTGTGCTCCACGCTGTAGCCGCCCAGGTTGGGTACGGTCACGTTCTGACTCCAGCTGGCCTGCACCTGGCCCTGGCGGCGGGTGTAGCGGGCCAGGTACGCGCCGGTCCGGCCATGGTAGCCAGTCAGCAACACGGCACTGTCGGGTCCGGCCAGGGGCAGGGCGTGCGTCACTTCGCCGCCCGTTTGGCTGCCGGGTGGCAGTACGTAGCTGGTTCGCAGCCGGTCGAGGCTGTCGAGCCAGGCCACCCATCCCTCGGCTGGCTGCGGGGCGCTGGTGCCCACCCCCGGCTGCACCAGCCCGCCCAGCAGCACGCCGCCATTGGGCAGCAGCTGGGCGCTGTTGGCAATTTCAAGGGTGGTGGCCGGCCCGGTTTGAATGTAACGCGAGCGCAGCGTGTCGCCGTTGCCGTTGATGCGCAGCACCCAGGCGTCACTGACCAGGTAGCCCGGACCCGGCACGGGCCGGGACTGGTATCCGGTGAGCAGATAGGAGCCATCAGGCACGGGCACAATGGTATAGAGGTTGCCCTCGCCGTAAGGTTCGCCGTACTGCCGCTGCCACACCACGTTGCCTACCGAGTCGAGCCGCACCACCGTGGGCCAGAACACCGTACGGGTGCTGGTCGAGTTTGGGTGGCGGAGGGTGGTAGCCCACAGCGCCCCCCCATCGGGCAAGGCCAGGAGGTATTGCCGATTAAAAGTTGTAACCCCAACGTGGTAGATGCGTCGCCACCGCTCCCTACCCATTGAATCTGTACGAGCAATAAAACTATAGCCCTGAGTTCCAACCAAGCCACCATTGCCAGATACCATTAAGTCACCTCTGCTCCCCGCAAGCGGGGTAACAGAGCTGTAGTTACTTAATGTGTTTGCTGACCACCCTGTGGATTGAAAACGAATAGTGTCTCCTTGATTATTAAACAGGAATAACCCATCCGAATAGTAGGTCATGCTTGAACTGGTATACATTCGTATAGAGCCAACTGCTGCAAAGCGCCCATGTCTTATAAACTTAAATTGATTGAGGCTGAAAGAAGGATTATTAACAGTAGGATTAGTCCCTTTGTCAAACATGCGCTGCCAAGCCTGTATGGGCTGGCTCTGGGCTGCACCAATTAAGGACAGTCCAACAATAAGAAGAACCAAATTTCTCATCGCCGCAAGGATTAGCGTACCAACATACGCCTGGTCTGAACAGGTGCGTCATCCACTACCAACGTCGCAAAGTAGACCCCTGATTGATAGCTGCGCAGGTCCAATTCGCAGCTTGTACTGCTTGGGTTGAGCGGCATTCGCTGCACTTCATGTCCATCGAGCCCGTGGCGAATCAGCAAGGCGGCTTGTTTGGTGCTGCCTGATAGTCGGTATTCGAACTTAGCCTTGTCCGTTGCAGGATTGGGGCTATTTTGAGCCAGAAAAGTTGGAGTTACATCAATGGCAGTTCTTACAGTCCCACGCTGAATTCCAGCGCCAGCAAATAGCAAGGCACACTCGCTCCGCGGAATAATGCTTTTCAATCCATTGATAATAGTATGCCCTTGGTGATAAGCTGGGGTTGATGGCAAAAAGAAAAAGTCTGTGAACAACGAATATTCCGGATGGTACCACTGCGACCCGATTTGCCGGAATGTTGGGTCAGTATTCTGCACCTCCACATTCAGCATATCTGCCGGTCCCGCACCGCCATCATCAAACAGGTTAC
>NZ_BAABGZ010000047.1:0-1880 GCF_039541835.1 Hymenobacter saemangeumensis
TGGGCACGGGCGGCTGCCGGCACAGGTCGGGCTGGTAGGGCTGGCCCGCCTGCACGAAGCGCGTAAGCACGCCCTGGGGCGGGGCGTTGCCCACCTGCCCGCCCAGGGTCAGCTCCTGGTTGGGCGCCAGCATGGCGTACTCCACGCTGTAGCCGCCCAGGTTGGGCACGGTCACGTTCTGCTCCCAGAGCAAACTTACCTGGCCCCGGCGGCGGGCATACTGCGCCAGGAAGGCGCCGGGGCGGTAGCCCACCACCAGCACGGCGCTGTCGGGCCCGGCCAGGGGCAGGGCATGAAAAACTTCGGCCGACCGCTGGTTGACCGGGGGCAGCAGGAAACTGGTTTGCACCCGGTCGAGGCTGTCGAGCCAGGCCAGCCAGCCCTGGGCCAGCTGGGCGGGCTGGGTGCCCACGCCGGGCCGCACCACCCCGCCCAGCAGCACGCCCCCGCCCGGCAGCGGGTGCCCCCGGTGGGCCAGCTCCAGCGTGGTGGCCGGCCCGGTTTGAATGTAGCGCGAACGCAGCGTGTCGCCCTGGGCGTTGATGCGCAGCACCCAGGCGTCGCTGACCAGGTAGCCCGGACCCGGCACGGGGCGGGCCTGGTAGCCGGTCAGTAGGTAGGAGCCATCGGGCAAGGGGTGAATGGAGGTAAGGTTGCCCTCCCCATAGGGCTCGCCGTACTGGCGCTGCCATACTACGTTGCCCACCGAGTCGATGCGCATGACCGTTGGCCACAAGACCGTCCGGCTACTGGTTGAGTTCGGGTGTTTCAGAGGACCGACCCACATGGCACCCCCATCAGGTAAGGGCAGCAGGACGGGGGTATAGGCCGAAGCAGCACCAGTATGGTAAGCACGGCGCCACCGGACCTGACCCAGGGAGTCTGCCCGGGAGATAAAATTATACGTTGTCGCAACATTGGTTCCCCCATAGCCTGCAATAAATAAACCTCCACTGTGGCCAGCGACGGGACATACGTCCATATAGGTGTCATAGGTGATGGCTGTCGGCGAACCAACTAGTCCCCAATAGGGAGTTATTACCCGAAGGGTGTCGCCTTGGTTATTGAAAAACCACAAGGCTGCGCTTCTGTACCTATCGGTTTGGGTTGGAGACCAGATACGCTTGTCGATGCTGCCCACAGCCGCGAAGCGCCCGGATTTTAGGCTACGCATGCCACTTATACTCAGAGTTTGGTTATATGTATTGGGGTCGGCTCCCCGACTGAACAGCCGTTGCCAGGCTTGTACGGGCTGGCTTTGGGCCACGCCAGTCAGGAGTACCCCGGCCAGAAGTATGAGTAATGTTTTCATAGCACCCAGATAAACAGTTATTGAACCAGGACACGGCGGGTCTGCACTGGCATACCGTCTATCAAGAGCGTTGCGAAGTACACCCCGGGCTGGTAACCCCGCAGGTCTAAGTCACGCGTCGTCTTATTTACTGCCAGTGAAAGGCGTATCAACTCGTATCCATCCGTACCTCGACGCACGACTATAGCCGCTGATTTGGCAGCAGCAGGCAGCTGGTAGGTGAATGTGGTGCTCTCGGAAGCCGGGTTTGGGTGATTTTGGGCTAAGAAGGGCTGTGTTGTCATTGTCGTCGCCTCCTTCGCAGCAGGACGTGGAATACCCGCACCGGGGAAGACATTTACACATTCACCATCAATGGTATTGATATTACGCCCGCCATCAGCTAAATCAAGGCCGGAGTAGATGAGCGGATTTGGATAGTTTGTGCTATTGTTATAAAGCGTATGGAACACTGAGTAACTTGGATGGTACCACTGCGACCCGAGTTGCCGGAATGTTGGGTCAGTATTCTGCACCTCCACATTCAGCATATCTGCCGGTCCCGCACCGCCATCATCAAACAGGTTAC
>NZ_BAABGZ010000048.1:0-2411 GCF_039541835.1 Hymenobacter saemangeumensis
GTCATTAAACTCAGCCGGCAGGTCGCCCCACCGACTGGTCTTCAAAACCGTGCTTGAAACTTTCGCTTCACACGGCTCCTCAACAGATTGATGTTTGACTAACATACCTCGCCTCCTTTCTGGGTCTCTCGGACCGTCTTGGTTTTATGGCAGTGCCGGTGAAGAAGCTGAAGGTTTGCCAGATTATCCTGCCCACCGTAGCGGCGGGCTAGTTTGTGGTCCACTTCCAACTTGTCGCCGTACGTGAAGAACAGGCGGCACAGGGGACATTTGCCTTTCTGTCTTTTTAGTAGGGCCGCGACCCTATAATTGACTTCCGGGTGTCGTCCCATGCGTGTACTCCAATAAACCCAATCGCCGTCATACGGACTACGTTGCGCCTGGACTTTCGCATGTCGCCTAATCGGCGTTTCCGCGTGTCGTTGCAAGCGTCGGTCGTCTTCCCCGCTCCTGGTAGCGAATTGCCAGCCCTTTCCTATGCCAACCGACCAGTACCGATAGGATACCCATCGGCGGCCTTTGTGGGGATGGCGACGCCGCGCCCAGTTTTGGAGGTTTCCGTACAGCCAATGGCCTAACTGCGAGAAGCATCGTTTGCTGCAAACGGCTGAAAAGTAGTTAGTCCACCCCCTGATGACCGGGTTGAGCGCGTTGATGAGCTTCCGTTGCGGGAGTGCCCGGTGCGTCATTATCATGGATTTCAACTTCTCCTGGTGCCGCCTGGTAGCTTCCCGCGAAGGTCTAATGAGCGTTTGGCAGCCCAACGAGACACCTTTCGGGTTTTTCGCAGCCTGACTCTTTCCAGTTGGAAATTGCCGGACTGTGAACCCTAGAAAGTCGAAGCCTGCGGGTCCTTCGTGTGCCCGCAGGGTGTGCGCGATGCGCGTCTTGCTCGGCTTCAAGGCCAGGCCCATAGGTTCCAGCCACTGCGCGATGAGTTGTTGACACTGTTGAATCACGTCCAGCCGTTCGTGCAGGATGACAAAATCGTCCGCGTACCGGACAAAATGGGCCGGGTTGATGCGGACTTGTTGCCCCTGAATCGTGAGCCGCCTCAGCGGAAAGGCCTGCCGGATGCATTCTTCCATGCCGTGCAGGGCGACGTTGGCCAGCAAGGGGGAGATGACGCCTCCCTGCGGGGTGCCTTCGGGAGTCGGGAAAACCGATTGCCCGTCGAGTACCCCCGCTTGCAGCCACGCTTTTATTTGCCGCCGAAGCGTTGGAAACGTGTTCAATTTGGTTAACAGGGCGTCGTGGTTGATGCGGTCAAAGCATTTGGCAATGTCGGCATCGAGCACGTATTTGGGCTGATGGCAGACGCTGCTGAAAATGGCTCCTATCGCGTCATGGACCGAGCGCCCGGGTCGGAAGCCGTAGCTATTCGGTTCAAACTTGGCTTCCCATTCCGGTTCCAACACTTGTTTGACCAGGGCCTGAACGGCCCGTTCGCGCATCGTGGGAATCCCTAATGGTCTTTTTTCCTCCGTACCGGGTTTGGGAATCCAGACCCGGCGGGTGGGTTTTGCTTTGTCTGTGGGCGCCAGTTGGTCAATCAACGCAAAGCGTTCGACGGGACGCAGCGACTTCACGCCGTCTACCCCCGCCGTCTTTTTTCCTTGATTGTCCTGGGTTACCCGCCGAACGGCCAGGCATTTGCCCGACCAAGACCTCATGAGTGTTTTTTGGAGTTTGCGTACTGTCCTCCCATCACCGCGTTGCGAGGCTTTGAATATGCGCTTTTGCAGCTTAAAGACGGTTTGCTCCAGCTTGCGCCAGGGCAATTCGCTCCATTCCATCATCGTTGGTTCGCAACGTGCCTTAGACATATTTACTGCTACTGGTGCCTATTCAGTTCAATCTGTCGTGCCTACGTCAGCTTATCCCGGCCATTACACCGGGCGTTTGCTTCTTAGGCAATCTTGCCCCTTGGAGGCATGCGGTTAGCACCTGCTCCGGCGGTGGACGGAGAGCCGCCAAGGGGTTACTTCGTTCCGATTAATCGTTGGTATGAATCGTTAGGATGGTGCTGTCTGCCGGGTTTATCGGGAATGCATACTGGTCGTACCGAAAGCGCCAGCCCCTAATCCGTGCCTTTTGGCATAGCCTGTTACCCTGCGTTGGCTACTCTATGCTTGACGACAGTTCACGCGCACCTTCGCTTTCGCTATCCATAGATTCCTGCTCGACGGGATTTGAAATCAGGGTTTTCATTACCGCCTTTTCACCCCGCTTTACGGATTGATGGCTAGTCGCTACCGTAGGGGTGATGCTGTTACCCTTGCATTTAGGGAGAGGGGATTACACCCTCACGATTAATCAGTTGTCAAGGAGTAGCGCCCTCAAGAAGGTGGCGTTACTCCTTGCCATCCGTCCCTGGGCTTGTGGCTCCATTTAGGATGAACGAATCGCAC
>NZ_BAABGZ010000049.1:0-2517 GCF_039541835.1 Hymenobacter saemangeumensis
ATCCTGAGTAAGGCGGGGCCGGAGAAACCCCGTCTGAATCCAGCGGCACCATCCGCTAAGGCTACATACTCCTGAGACACCGATAGTGAACTAGTACCGTGAGGGAAAGGTGAAAAGAACCGGGAATACCGGAGTGAAAAGAACCTGAAACCGTGTGCTTACAAGCAGTCAGAGCCCTTTTGTGGGGTGATGGCGTGCCTTTTGCATAATGAGCCTACGAGTTACTCCTCCCCGGCAAGGTTAAGTGCTTTTGAGGCACGGAGCCGCAGCGAAAGCGAGTCTGAACAGGGCGCGCAGTCGGGGGGGGTAGACGCGAAACTTTGTGAGCTACCCATGAGCAGGTTGAAGGTTGGGTAAAACCAACTGGAGGACCGAACCAGTTTCCGTTGAAAAGGATTTGGATGACTTGTGGGTAGGGGTGAAAGGCCAATCAAACTGAGAAATAGCTCGTACTCCCCGAAATGTATTGAGGTACAGCGTCGGCGTTGAGCGTGCTGGAGGTAGAGCTACCAATAGGACTAGGGGGTGTCAGAGCCTACCGAATCCTGATGAACTCCGAATGCCAGTACGTATAGCCGGCAGTGAGGCCTGGGGTGCTAAGGTCCCCGGCCGAGAGGGAAAGAACCCAGACCATCTGCTAAGGTCCCTAAATCTAGATTAAGTTGAACAAAGGAGGTCCAGTTGCTTTGACAGCCAGGAGGTTGGCTTGGAAGCAGCCATTCCTTTAAAGAGTGCGTAACAGCTCACTGGTCGAGCGACCGGGCATCGATAATACGCGGGCATCAAATCTAGTACCGAAGCAATGGATGTGCATTATGTGCACGTGGTAGGGGAGCATTCTCCTTGCGGTGAATCCATCTCGTCAGAGGTGGTGGAGCGTGGAGAAAAGCACATGTAGGCATGAGTAACGATAATGGGGGTGAGAAACCCCCACGCCGATAGACTAAGGTTTCCAGCTCAACGCTAATCGGAGCTGGGTTAGTCGGGACCTAAGGGGCAGCCGAAAGGTGAACTCGATGGCCAGCTGGTTAATAGTCCAGCACCAATGAATGGAAGTGATGCAGTGACGCAGAAGTGAAAGCACCGCGAGCGGACGGAAGTGCTCGTTGAAGGCCGTAGGTATAGGAAGGGTAGTTAAGTACGCCCATCTTGCCGAACGCCGATAGTACCGCACGGCCTTCGGGCCACGCGGATAGTGTGCCTAATCCGACTGCCAAGAAAACCTGCTAAGCGTTTTAACCCATTCATTGCCCGTACCGCAAACCGACACAGGTAGTCAAGGAGAGTATCCTGAGGCGCTCGAGTGAATCACGGCCAAGGAACTCGGCAAAATGGTCCTGTAACTTCGGGAGAAGGGACGCTTCCTCTCTGCAAGGAGAGAAGCCGCAGTGAAAAGGCCCAAGCGACTGTTTAACAAAAACACATGACTTTGCTAACGCGCAAGCGGACGTATAAGGTCTGACACCTGCCCGGTGCCGGAAGGTTAAGAGGGGAGCTTAGTCCGCAAGGGCGAAGGCTTGAATCGAAGCCCCGGTAAACGGCGGCCGTAACTATAACGGTCCTAAGGTAGCGAAATTCCTTGTCGGGTAAGTTCCGACCTGCACGAATGGTGTAACGATTTGGGCGCTGTCTCAGCCGTGAGCTCGGTGAAATTGTAGTCTCGGTGAAGATGCCGAGTACCCGCCACGGGACGGAAAGACCCCGTGCACCTTTACTATAGGTTGCCATTGGTGGTGGGTTCAGTATGTGTAGCATAGGCGGGAGGCGCTGAACCGGGGACGCCAGTTCTCGGGGAGCCAACGTTGAAATACCGCCCTTACTGTGCCTGCTGCCTAATCCACAACTGTGTGGAGACAGTGGCTGCTGGGTAGTTTGACTGGGGTGGTCGCCTCCAAAAGAGTATCGGAGGCTTTCAAAGGTCCGCTCAGTACGCTTGGTAACCGTACGCAGAGCGCAATAGCAGAAGCGGGCTTGACTGTGAGACTGACCAGTCGAGCAGGGTCGAAAGACGGATATAGTGATCCGGTGGTTCCGCATGGAAGGGCCATCGCTCAAAGGATAAAAGGTACGCCGGGGATAACAGGCTGATCTCCCCCAAGAGCTCATATCGACGGGGAGGTTTGGCACCTCGATGTCGGCTCGTCACGTCCTGGGGCTGGAGAAGGTCCCAAGGGTTCGGCTGTTCGCCGATTAAAGTGGCACGCGAGCTGGGTTCAGAACGTCGTGAGACAGTTCGGTCCCTATCTGTGGTGGGCGTTGGAAATTTGACAGGACCTGTCCTTAGTACGAGAGGACCGGGATGGACCAGCCGCTGGTGCGCCGGTTGTACCGCCAGGTGCAGCGCCGGGTAGCTACGCTGGGACGAGATAAGCGCTGAAAGCATCTAAGTGCGAAACTCACCTGGAGATGAGATTTCCCAATTGTAAGGCCCGTCGGAGATGACGACGTGGATAGGCGGCAGG
The DNA here is from genome assembly GCF_039541835.1 of Hymenobacter saemangeumensis. Classification (NCBI taxonomy): domain Bacteria; kingdom Pseudomonadati; phylum Bacteroidota; class Cytophagia; order Cytophagales; family Hymenobacteraceae; genus Hymenobacter; species Hymenobacter saemangeumensis. The sequence goes on from NZ_BAABGZ010000049.1 coordinate 2,463, forward strand.
TGAACAACTGGAAACAGAATAGCTGAGCCGTACTAAGTGGCCGAGGGCTTCGTCA
>NZ_BAABGZ010000050.1:0-3471 GCF_039541835.1 Hymenobacter saemangeumensis
AAGGGGTCGAATACTTCAAACCTAGCCTGTTCACGCCGAACAGACTTTTTTTCTGCCTCATCTATACCCCGCAACTTAGGTTACATAGCCCAGGGCGCTCACGCGCAGGCGGTAGGCCCCGGCGGCCGGCGCCTTCACCCGAAAGCGCCCGCTTTCCTCGGCCACCGTACCAGTGCTGATGGTGGCCGGCGCTTCCTGCACTACCGCAACGGTGGCAAACGGCACGGGCACTCCCTTTTCATCCTGAACGGCACCGGTCAGGAATCCGGCGTCCTGGCAGCGGCCCGTCTGGGGACACCAGAGCAGAAAGCACAAGGACAGCAGCGTAAAAAGAATCTTCATAAAAGCGGGTTAATGCAGAAAAACGACAGCACCGGTGCAAGCCTACCCGGGCAGTAGGCCTGGGGTGTGCGCGGAAACTTGGGGTGCTGCGAATGGTTACCGCCGCCATCAGGATTTATTACAGGCCCCGCAAACTTTTTTTGCCTCAACGACCCGGCTGCCATCCAGGGGTAACCGGGCCCACTCAAACTGGTAGGCCTGGTCGCCGGTATGCTCACTGTTATACTCTTCCCAAAGTGCCTTGCGGAAATCGTCTGGCGGATGTAGAGACGCAAGATTTTGCGTCTCATCGTTGAACGATACCCGAACGAAGCAAGCGCACCCGGCTTTAATGGCGCAGTCCCGGAGACGCAAAATGTTGCGTCTCTACCTCGTTCAGCTTTCGCAGACCACTTCGCCAGAAGTATAGCTCCCGCTGGCATGGCGGGCGCTCAGGGGATTTCCTGCGAAGCAGCCCAAAAGCGCCTTGCTCCGACCCCACTCCCTTCTTTGCTTGGTTTAGATTGACAATATTGCCCGTCTTACCGTACAAGCTCAACCCTTCTATCTCACTTCCCACCCGACCCTCTATGGCAAACTCCCGCTTCGAACACGATTTTCTGGGCGAGCGCATCCTCCCCGACGATGCGTACTACGGCATCCAGACCCTGCGGGCTCTCGAAAACTTTCACATCACGGGCATTCCCATCAACACCGAGCCCATTTTCGTGCAGGCCCTGGCCTACGTGAAAAAGGCGGCGGCCCTGGCCAACCGCGACCTGGGCGTGCTCGACCCTGCCATCGCCGATGCCATTGTTCGGGCCTGCGAGCGGGTGGCCAGCGGGGAGTTCGACCACCAGTTTCTCACCGACATGATTCAGGGCGGGGCCGGCACCTCGGTGAACATGAACGCCAACGAAGTCATTGCCAACGTGGCCCTGGAAATCATGGGCCACCCCAAGGGCGCCTACGAGTTCTGCCACCCCAACAACCACGTAAACTGCTCGCAGAGCACCAACGACGCCTACCCTACCGCCTTCCGCATTGCCCTCAGCAACAAGCTGGTGGGCTACAGCAAAACCCTGGAAGAGCTGGCCGACGCCTTTGCCGCCAAGGGCCGCGAGTTTCGCAACATCCTCAAGATGGGCCGCACCCAGCTGCAGGACGCCGTGCCCATGAGCATGGGCGACGAGTTTCGCGCCTTCGCCACCAACCTGCGCGAAGAGCTGCTGCGCATCGACGACAGCCGCAACCTGATTGCCGAAATCAACATGGGCGCCACCGCCATTGGCACCCAGGTGAATGCCCCGGCCGGCTACGCCGAGCTGGTGACCAAGTACCTGCGCGAGGTGACGGGCCTGAACCTGGTGCTGGCCGGCGACCTCATCGAAGCCACTTACGACACCGGCGCCTACGTGCAGCTTTCGGGCGTGCTCAAGCGCACGGCCGTGAAGCTGTCTAAAATCTGCAACGACCTGCGCCTGCTGGCCTCCGGCCCCCGCGCCGGCCTGTTCGAAATCAACCTGCCGCCGCTGCAGCCCGGCTCCAGCATCATGCCCGGCAAGGTAAACCCCGTGGTGCCCGAAGTAGTCAACCAGACCGCCTTCTACGTCATCGGCGCCGACCTCACCGTGACCATGGCCGCCGAAGCCGGGCAGCTGCAGCTCAACGTGATGGAGCCCGTAATTTCCTTCGCCCTGTTCACCTCCATCTCTTACATGACCAACGCCTGCCGCACCCTCACCGAGAAGTGCGTCAACGGCATTACGGCCAACGCCGCCCACGCCGAGGAGCAGGTGCGCCGCAGCATCGGCATCGTGACCCAGCTCAACCCCATCATCGGCTACGAAACGGCCTCCGAAATCGCCAAGGAAGCCCTGCGCACCGGCAAGTCGGTGCACGACATCGTGGTGACCGAGCGCCAGCTGCTCACCCAGAAGAAGTGGGACGAGATTTACACGTTCGAGAACATGATTCGGCCGGCCTTTATTCAATAGGCTTTCACCTCACCCCCCGGCCCCCTCTCCTCGGGGAGAGGGGGAGCCAGTTAAGTGAAGGCTTTATTGGGTGGGATTGGCGTGGTGGGGTGTTATTTAAGCTACCGTTTGCGTAAACACTTAGAACCATTCAAACCACACCACTAACCGCTGATGCTTTGAGCCGCTATCGAGCGTCTGCATCAACCTAAATAGCAACCCCCACCCGTACGTACTGCCATCCAACTCGGCGGTCGGATACGCGCGCCAATCGACTTGCTCAATTTCTTCATACGTGATATAGGTAAAGCCCCAGCCCGTCTGGTCGGCTAACACGTCCTTGGCGGCGTGGGAGGTCAACGCACCCAGGTTGGGGGGTAGGCCTCGGTTTTGAGCTAGGGGGACCCACTCAAGTTTGTGCTTCGTCGCGCCAAAAAGAATTTCGCTCTCAGCGCCCAGACCCAAGCCCAGGCTGCCAATGTCAAGACAGGATTGCCACGCGCCCTCCGTCGTCAAGTCCGCTTCATCCAAACTGGATATCTCCACAAAGCCGCAGACATATGTACTCATCGTGTACTGATACAAAAAGCAAGGTAAGCCTTGATATATTCCGTATCCTGTTCGGCCCCTCTGCCTGAACCGGGAATTAGTTGAGGATGCTGTGCCATCCAACGGCTTTAATCTGTAGGTAGGCGAAGCGGCTTTCTTAGCGATGGGTCGGCCGTGTGCTCGAAAGGGGCTTCCCCAAGGTAGGTACCCCGGAAGATGGCGTAATCGTACTGGTGTTTAAAGAAGGTGTCGTAGTACAGGGTCAGGTAATGATAACACTCGTCGCTTCCGGTATAGTAATACAGTTGCTGCGGGCCCCAAATAGCCCGTAGCTCCTCTTTCGTGGTGACGAAAGGACCCGAGCCTGCCGCGGGCGTGGCTGTGTCGTAAGCCCGAGTGTGCTGCATCAGCGTGGGGCTGCACCCAGTCCCGCTAGCGAGCAACGCGACGACAACAAGCCGGGCAAAAGGGGCCATCTAGGAGGGGAAAGGAACAGATTACAAGACGCCAAACTACGGCAACGACTGAGATAAAATAACGCTTGTGGCTGTTGCAGAACCAGTTTTCGTAGAGGGAAGATGCAAGGCAAGAAGCTGTTTCTCGACAAAGAGGTGACGCGCTTTCG
>NZ_BAABGZ010000051.1:0-4455 GCF_039541835.1 Hymenobacter saemangeumensis
TAGTGCGCGCACTGCTCCGCTCCTTTTTTCCTGGATTAACGGGCGCAATTCATTACCTGTTTCTGAGCCCATCACCCCTCACCTACCCGAAAACCCCTCTCAGATGCTGGAAATAGCCTTTTTGAAAGGGCATTTTTTCTGTCCTTTTTTAAAACTACCCCAAATCTGAGCTTTACAGGGCTGCCCTATTTAGGGGTACCGCTTAATCCCATGCCGTTTTCAGCGCCCGAAAGACTAAGGGGTGAAAAGCGGCGAAAAAACGAGCCGCACGCCGAGATATATACAGCTAAAAGCCCCATGAATAAACCTTCTCCTACTCGCCCCAAAATGCCCACTATGACCGCACCCACTGGCCTCTGGAAAGTGCTCACCGTAATCGCCGAGCGCACCCCCCCGCACCAGCTCATCTGGCTGGCCGTGATAATCTGTGTTGCCGCGCTTGGCTTTGGTTTGCTCACGTATGCCGGCATCTGCCGAGCTGCAGAAAGCAAACCGGCGACCGCGCTGGCTGGTCTTCTAAAACAAGAGCCGGTCCCCAAAGCAGGGGAAGCACCATAGTACCTGGCCGGCCTGGCTAGCCTTCCCCGTTCCGGGGATAGGTTTTCAGGCATGCCACGCCGCACTGCTCAGTCTGTTTTGGTACATCTGGCCGGCACCGGGTATACTTTTTTGGGCTTTCCAAAAATGAGCCAGTGCGGCGTGGCATGCCTGAAAACCTAACAGCAGAACGAAAAATCCCCGCGCAGCAGAGGGCGAACCTTCAACGCTACGCGGGGCTCTCAGACGGTGCGTCTGTGGGCTATTCTATTCCTGGCCGGTTGCTCCTCAGCAGAGCCGGTTACGCTTCAAACAGCCCCCAAACTTAAGGTCTTTTTCCCTTTTGCTCTTTTTGTCGCTCGGTGTATTCAATCACTTGGTCGATGGTTAGTATTCCCTCGACGTATTGAGTTAGGAGCTGCTGTTCATACTCACTAGGGGCTATTGCGGTGCCTCTGGTCATAGCTAAGGCAAATTGAACTGCCCTCTCTCTTTGAGCTGCATTTTCCATACAGCAAAGTTCCTGGCCTCTTGAACGACTCACAAGCTCGACAAAAGCCCTTTTCCAGCCAATAAATACGTATTTTATTCTAAAAACTACTTAGTTGAAGATGGTGCTTTTACGCATCTACTGTCCCAATCCTTCTGTCCGTTTTTTGCGTCTGCTGGCTGCTTCGGCACTTATGGTAATATGGGCTGCTATGTATCGAGCCGCACGTTCTGGATTGCGTTTTATAACATAGATGAGCCCACTGCGCGAACGTATTTCTGCCACTTCTGGGAAGTGCCATCCACCTTGGCGTGAAAACTCGTCAAATGCTTCCTGTAGCTCAATGGCTCGCTCTTGGTCGCAATCAGGCCACTTATCGGTCAGAAGTACTAGCTCGTCGCCTAATGCTTCGTTTTCAGCTTGATTGTAGAGATTCATCTTCCCTTTTGTTCTGGTGAAAGTGTGAGTATTCATTCCCTACTGCCCCTACAACTGGGTAGTCTTGGCCATCTCGCGCAGTTGCTCTAAACTGGGATTGAATGGTAGAGCAAGCTGGCCGGGGTTTTTGTCCTGTATCTGCTTGCGAACATAGCTCTTGGCAAACGTCACCCGGCTGCCGTTGAATATCACCAGGGGGTTTACAAAGTAGATTAGGGGGTCCGTGCTGCGGGCTATCAGACCAGCTCCTATCAGCTCAGCTAAGCCGCTCGTAACAAGCCCCCTGCTCTTGTAGAGAGTGAATTTCATGCATTCCGACGCCGAGAAGTAGAACTCATCTCGACCTGCGCGGAGTTGGCGAAGAACATAGGTAAACACCCGGATGCCACGTGGGCTAAGCTCCCAAAAGTTGAGTAGACCGCTCAGGAAGACTTTTGCAAACTGTTCTTCGTCTACTTCTACTTCTCTAACAAACAGGCTTTCAGCTACTTTCTCGCCATTATTGTCGATTACCCAATACTTATTCTCCCCATTGCTGGTCTTCGGGGGCTTGATAGCTTGACGCTTTTTTGTGGTGCTAATCTCTAAAACGGCCTTCTCTGAAAACGGATTGTTCTCATTTTCAGGGTAGTCTGTCAATTTTCTGTACCAAGTCGTCATAGCTTTTTAAGTTTTTGCTAGGCAAACTTAATCAATGTGTTTAAAAAAACACCCCATTTTTAAAACCATTCACTTTAAACTTTAAAACACCTCGTTGCAGAAAGGGCAGTGAATTTTTAAAAATGATTAGCCGCTATCGCGGAAAAGTACAAACAGCATGTTTTAAGGTTTAAAACAGGTGTTTTAAATCTTAAAACAGACCCCCCTTGAATATCAGTTAGTTATGGCACTTGACTCTTAACTCTTACAAGACACCCCCCGCAATGCAATTGCGGGGGGGTGGCTTGGCCTTGCGTTTAGCGGTCAGTTCATGCTTATACCTCCGCCTCTGCTCTGCCCTTTGCTCTGCGTTTGGTCGCGCTGCCCGGTGCGCTGCACGGCCTGGTCGTAGGCTTCCTTCATCGACACCCCGCCCGGCTTTAACTCGGCCAGCTCGAACCGGCTGCCGGTGGCCGTGTGGCGCAATTCGCCCTGTTTGGTGGCTGCGTCCTCCCGGTAGGTGTACCCTGGGAGCTTTTTTAGTTGCTCGGTCAGGTCGCCGGCTTGGCGAATAGGGGCCTTTAGGGCCTGCTGAACATGTTTTTCGGCCTCGACCTGCATACTGGAGCGAATTTGCTGGCCATACTCCAGCACTTTCGCCGGCAACGTCTCGCCCTGGACTGCGAGCACGGCCGCTCGCTTGAATCCCCCCTCGAACAATTCTCGCCGCCCGATTTCCTTCGTTTTCGTGCCTTCCACGGTCGCCAACTGCCGAGCAAGGGTCTTTTCCCGGTCTTTGGCCCCGGCGCTATCCTGGGCGATGCTGGCTGCCTTGCTGGCCCGCTCGTTGGCCGCGGCGAGCTGCCGGGCCAGCTCCGCGTTCAGCCGCGCCTCCTGGTCGGCCCGCCACTTGCTTAGGTTGACCAGGTCCAGCCCGCTCGGCCCCTCGATGCTCAGGCGCGTGGCCGGCTCCGACTTGGTCAGTGTGGCCAGCTCGTCCCGGCTCCGCTCCTGGGCTCCGTAGACGTGGCGCATGACCTCGTGCTTGGCGCGGCTGTGCTCTACCCCGCGCTCCATCCCGAACGGCTTCATGGCCTCGGCGTACTCGGTTTGCAGAGCACGCAGGGTCTTGGGGTTGAACACGTCCTTGGCCGACAAGCGGCCGTCGGCCGTGATGGGCACAACGACTGCGTGAAAATGGGGGGTTAGCTCATCCTGGTGCAAGGTGCAGCTCACCACGTTTTGCTCCCCGAACTTGCCCTTCAAAAATGCAATATTGGCCTCGGCCCACTTGCTGCCGTGCCAGTCGTGCGCGCTCCCATCGTCCTGGCGCTTGAACGCCTCCGGGCTGGCCGTTAGCAACACTTCCACCCCGCGCACCGAATCATGCCGGACTTTGGCCCCGGCCTCCGCAATGCGCTCGGTGGCCAGCTCCCAATAATTGCGCTCGGCCGTGTTGATGTACTCCCGGTTGAGGGGCTTGCGCTCGGTGTCGGCGTTGGGCGTTTCGCGCTGCCGGTAGTTGTGGGCGGTCTTGGCCGCGCCCGCTTGGGGGGTCTTAATCTTGGCAACTCGGCAAATGGCGTAGGGCATGGGGCGGTGGGGAAAAGGGGCTGGATACTGCGTAGGGCTGGCTGCAAGCCCCACACCGGACGCAGTCCGGTATAGTGGGTTATACCGTTGTTTTCCTCGCGCGGTTTTGGGCTAGTTTTTTACGCTTATTACTTACGCTAACGGGTCTTTTTCAGGGTACATATTGGGCAAAACTTACGCTTATAACTTACGCTAATACCCTTATTTGCTGGCTTTGACGCGCTTCAGTCGGGTGGCCTGTGCTTTCATTTCCTGCTCTTCGTTGTACTGCACCTTCTCGATAATAGAGTTGTGAGCTACCCCTGCCCATCCCTGCACCAACGCCCGCAAACGACTGAACGCCTCGGCTGCCGGCAACCCCTCGACCTGCACCAGTGCTTCCGTGGCCGACCGTCCGACCGCTACCAGCTTGTCCGCTAAATACCGCTCGTCTCCGCTGGCCGGTTTCCCCCATACCTCTCCCCTCTTGATGAGCTGGTGCTGCACCACCCGGCACGAGGTCGAGCAGAATTTACCACCTCGACGCTTCGGTTCATAGTCCTTCCCACACTTTTGGCACTGTGCTGTCATAGGGTAAAAGTACAAAATAGCGAGAAAGGAAGGAAGAAATTTTGTCGTCCCTCATTGATGAGACAAACCGGGCAAACCAATAAGGGAGCTTTGCCTGGTCGGACTAAAAAGCCACAAATCCGGCATTGCTCATTTCCTAGCTGAAGGATTTTCGGCCCCCTACCCCTGGCCTGGTCATTTGTGCGGTG
>NZ_BAABGZ010000052.1:0-5548 GCF_039541835.1 Hymenobacter saemangeumensis
TGGCGTTCACCAACAGATATCGACTCCCAATTTAAGCCAGGAGGATGTCGACCGCTATTGCCCCACACTTTTTGATGCTCTCCATGGATAAAAGAAGTGCCGCTAACTCAATGTTAGCGGCACTTCTTTTAAAAAACAGGTGGTTAACGTTTCGTTAAGGTTGTATATTGTGTACGTTTATCGGTGGTGAAACGTAACAGATAAGTGCCTTCTGCCAAGGCTTGTTTTGGATGCCAGGTATAGGTCGGAGCTAAGGCATCGGCCGGCGGCAGGTGAATGTCCTCCACTACGCGACCCATAAGGTCACACACCACGATGCGCTGCGCACGCTCCCCTGGCTCCAGGCCGAGGTTTAATTGTACAGAAGTTGAAAATGGATTAGGATAGGCTTCAAACACCGCTTTCCGGCGCGATGGGCTGGCTTCATTTCCTTTTTTGACCTCTTCGGTATGGATTGGGCCATTTCCAACCATGTTCCGATAAATCCCTCCACCCCCGCCAAAGCCAAAGGTTATCGTTTCCTTATAGCTTACTCTACTCGCAAATTCGTCAAAGAAGAAGTGAGCCGAGGGGTTATCATCCGTCCCTTGTATATTCATATACCGGGCAGCAACGCTAGGGGCAAACTGATTGCCTTTATCGGCTGTGTTCACGCGGCTGTAACCAACACTGGTAAGCAGAATACCCTTGAACAGAGAACGTGCCCAGATATCTTTCCCGTATCCTGTACCTGCCAAATCGTAATCCTTTCCGGTCCAACTCACGATGTAGAAGTCGCCACCTGAATTGGTGCGGTTGTAATAGGAAACAACCGGTTCTGTGGCAGGGAGGCTGTTGGTTCCGATTACCAATGGCATGCTCACGGTTTTGAAAGCGCTACGAAAAGCTGAAGTAGAAGAGTTCACAGGACTTTTCCCAAAGTTGCGAATTTCCATGTAAGTCCTCAACCCAAAACCTTCTTCGCAAGGATGGTCTTTCCAATCCAGCACCACTTCCACATCCTCCGGGTGTATGGGGTTTCCGGATGCCGCAATCCGAGGCGTTCCAATGCTTGCCCCTTTGCTCTCATCCCAAGTATGGGAATCGACTAGTTGAGCTGGGCCACATTCGTCAAGGAATCTGAATTGCCGTACAACAAGCGACTCTTCCGCATCAACTGGCGTAGTAAGAGGCAAGGCGTAGCTGTTGATGTAGACCACCGAGATAATTCCGGATGCTCCCACCGCAACATCAGGATTTAAGCATTGATTAAACAAGATAGGCGGATTGTCGGAAGTAGCGTGGTCACGAGAAGCCAACCATCCGCGATATGACGTGCAGTTTTTTAAAGTGCCGTCGGTATAACCAGCCAAAACGTAACTGTCCGCAAATTGAATAGCTGGCAGCGTATAAGTATAACCCGGCGCAGGATAAGACGGGCTCTGGACGTTGATGACGGTTTTCTCCTGTGAGGACTCTTGCCACACAATGCCAACTTCTCCATTGGAATTGGCATCAATGTTTGGCGAAGAGTGGGTGCGAATAGAGGAACTCCCTCCTAACTCGCGTGGGGTACCAACCTGCTGGAAAAAGTCATGTGTTATTGGGTCCCACTGGTATACATCCCAGAACGTCTGAACCTTGCCGTTTATGGTTTCTAAGTACACTAAGTTGCAATAGAGCCTATTGTTGTAGAAAGCCATTACAACATCGGGGTCACTCAATGCTCCCCCGTTGGGGGCAGAAATTAGAAACCCACCTTGGCCATTGAAGCCATTGTTTTCCGTCCATGATAAATAAACACGCCCAGGAGCAGTTTCCCAAGTCATTGCTTGAAGATAGCGCCCATCAGTCTTAATGGCATCGGTTCCGGTATGCGCCAAATTAGTCGCAGGAGAACCATTTACGGGCAGGTAGTCAGGACCCGCGGGTGGGTAAAAAATCTGAGCGTTGCTTGTTATCGCAAGCGATAGCAAAGCCAACGTACTCGGGGCAATCAACCGAAGAAGTTTCATGAACAGAAGTGATTAGTGAAGAAAAAAGGTGCATGGCGTTAGTTATTACCCCGCAGAAAGGGTCGGGGTCATTGGATGAGTAGGCGTTTGCGCACGGCGCCCTGCAACGTGGGGACCTGCACGATGTAGAGCCCCGGCTCCAGGCCGACCAGGTTTAAATGAAGTTCTTGCCCGGAAGCGGGAAGTGCATACGTCGCCTTTTCGGTCCCTAATACCGTAAATAGCGTCACGACAGCACCCATTTGTCTCAGGCTTTTCGGAATGAATACGGTCGCGTTTTGCTGGGCCGGGTTGGGGTACACCTGGATTTGTTCCACAGCCGCAGATGCGGCTGTGGCCAGCGGGGTGCAGGTGACGGACAGGGCCAGGTTGCCCGACAGCGGGCCGGCACTGCTGTTGATGAAGAAGTAGTATTGTACACCCGCTTGGCTGTTAAAAAACAGGGTGCCGCGCCGCGTTTGCGTGCAGCTAAGGTCGCTGATATTACTGCCGATACACGTCAGGCCGGCGCAACTGCCCTGCAGCACGTTAATGGCCGCATTGAAGGTAGTTCCCGGGTCGCACAGGCTGACGCGGATGCGGTCCCCGGTGCCCGTAAAGGTGTAAAAGACACCGGTATGGGGCGGTCCTACACAGTTGGGCAAAGTGGTAGGTGCCGCGTTGGCCGGCGAGCCAATCAGGGTCTGGCCGCATTGAATGGGCAGGGCCCCGCTGCAGTCGTTGTTGGCTGGAGGAGGTGGGGGCGTCGTGAACGTAAATACTACGGGGGCCGACTGCCCCCCGGCGGTGCAGTTCGTGGCCACTGCCAAGGTATACGTTGTACTAGGCTGCAGGCCCGTCAGGCTCACCGACGACCCCGTGACGGTCTGAGTGGTCGGGGACCCGCCCTGGGGCGTAAGCGTCAGCAACAGGCCAGAACTGCCCGCCGGCGGCGTAAAAGCAACCAACACGCTGGTGTGTCGCAGGTTCTGCAACTGCATGTCCGCGACAGCGTTACAAACGGGTACAGGTGCCGTCAGGCAAATGGTGAACGGTCCCGGCTGCCGGGCGCCGGTACTGACGCGCACGAAGTACCGCGTGTTCGGCGTCAGGCCCCGCAGGGTCAGCGGCGGCGCCGGCTGGTCCTGGGCGAAGGGGTTCAAGGCGCAGGCCACGGCCGTGCGCGGGTCCGTGCAGGAGGCCGCGGTAGTCACTTGCACACTGTTAGCCGTGGCGCCCGTAACCGTCACCAGTACATCGGTGCTACCCGCCCCCGTCCCCGGGGTAGTGAACGTAAACCACACGTCAGCCGGGCCATTGTAGCAGGTGACGGGACTGCCAAAAGTCTGGGTGGCCCCGGCCAGGGTCGCATTCGTGGGCTGGCAGGTGGCCGTGATGGTCAGCGGCACGGCCCCGCACACATCGTCGTTGGCCACGGCCTGGGGCTGAAACGCCCCCGGGCCGCTGCGCGTGCTCAACCCGCCCGCGCCGCAGTCACGCGTCACGTAGAAGTGGTACGCCTGCCCCGCCGTCAGCCCCGTGGCCGTGTAGGTAAGGGCCGTCAGGCTCGGTACCACAACGGACCCGGCCGCGCCCGTGCCCGGCGCGAAGCCGGCCGGGCCGTACTCGACCGTGTAGGTGCCCCCGGTGCCCGGGGCCGACCAGCTCAGCTGCACCGCGGTGGTGCTTTGCAACGCGGCCGTTAGGTTGGCCGGGGCCGGGCACGCCGGGGGCGGCGTGGCGCACAGCGTGAACGGACCCGTTTGGGCCATGTTGAAGGTGCCCGACACGGCCACGTAGTAGGTGGTGTTGGGCGAGAGGCCGGCCACGACCAAGGGCGGGGCCAGCGCATTGGCCGCCGCCGCGCTGCTGCACCCGATTTCGGTGAACGGCCCGGCCGCCCCGTTGGGGGCGCGGAACACACGTACCAGCCCAGCCGTGGGCTGGGGAGCGCCGGCATGCGTGTCCACGGTTAAGGTGGCACCTTGACTGGCCAGGCCCGTGGCAGCCGTGGTGAAGGTAAACCAGACGTCCTGCGGGGCCGGGTTGGAGGCGCCGCAGGTCGGGGCGCCGTAGCCGTTGGCCGGGGTCGAGGTGGCCCGGGCGGTGGTGCCGGTCACGGGCTGGCAGGTGGCCGTCAGGGGCAGGACCACGGCCCCGGCGGGCTCGTCCTGGGGGTTGCCCGTCGTGAAGGTGCGGGTAAGGACGCCGCCCAGGGCCCCACCCGCGCAGGTGGCCTGTAGCGTGAGGGTATACGGCGTCAGCGGCTGCAGGCCCGTGAGCATAATGGGCGGCGCGGAGAAGGTTTGGGTGGTTGTGCCCCCGCCTTGCGGGGTCAGGGTGACGGTGTAGCCCGTGTTGCCCGGACCCGGCGCGAAGGCTAGCTGCGCCGTGCTGGCGGTGATGCCGCCCAGGGCCAGGTTGATGGGGTCGCCGCAAGCGGGTGGGTCGCTGACGCAGGCGGTGAAGGCGCCGGGCGTGGTGTTGAACGTGTACCCGCTCACGCGCACGAAGTAGGACGTGTTGGGGCGCAGCACCCCCACCACCAGAGCCGGGGCGGCGGTATTGGCCGGGCTGCTGGTGCAGGCCACCTCCGTAAAGGGCCCGCTGCAGGCGGCGGCCTCGAAGAGGCGGAGCTCATTGGCCGGGGCGCCGGCCACGCGCACGGTGGCGCCGGTGCTGGCCGGTCCGGTGGCGGCCGTGGTGAAGCGGAACCACACGTCGCGGGGCAGCTGCTCCCCGCTACAGCCGGGGTTGGTGTAGCCGGCTGTGGGACTTTCGGTAGCCCCGAGCGTGGTGCTGGCCGTGGGCTGGCAGTTGGCGCCACTCAATGGCAGCACTGTGGCCGTACAGGGCTCGTCGTTCAGGGCCACGGTCCGAAAGGTCACGGTGGCTGCGGCCGTCTGCCCGCCGGCGCAGTTGCTGACGACGGTGACGGTGTAGGTGGTGGCGGGGGACAGGCCCGCTAGGGGCACGGGCGACACGGTAGGATTGGGCGAGACGGTCACCACGGTGCCCGAGCCGGGGCTGGTGTAGCTCACGGTGTAGCTCGTGGCCGAGGAACTGGCCGTGAAGGCTAGTTGTGCGGACGTGCCGCTGATGGCGGTCATGGCCAGGTTAGTGGGGGCCGCGCACTGGGCGTGCGCTTCCGCGAGGCTGAGCCAGGCCAGCATCAGCAGGAACACTCTAAAAAAGACGGGTAGCGTAGCGGTTTTTTTCATGAACAAGGAGGCGTAGAACACAAGGGTAGGACAAGCTAGTGTCGCGCTGGCAGACGATTACTGTCTGGGGCTAAATGTACTAGAAGAGCAGTCCCGTTCCTAATTAATATTCAATGGCTTCCTAGGTGGTCATTTTTGGCGACAGCGGGCTGCACGTCTTTGGCAACACTGCAGATGGGAGGTATGTGCGAAAAGGCGTAGGCCAGCCCTAAGGCCCCTTTCAAGCCTTGACGTGCTATTTTTTCCGTTTCCTGAGAGCCCCCCTACCTAAGGAGAGCATCAAAAAGTGTGGGGCAATAGCGGTCGACATCCTCCTGGCTTAAATTGGGAGTCGATATCTGTTGGTGAACGCCA
>NZ_BAABGZ010000053.1:0-6627 GCF_039541835.1 Hymenobacter saemangeumensis
AATTTTGGCCAGCCTAAAGCGCAGCGCTTAGGCTGGCCAAAATTGTCTAGTGAGTACACAACGCTTGAACATTACGCTTGCTTACGTTTGCGCTTTACGCTTATGGGGTATTATTTACGCTTATGACTTACGCTATCAGGGGCTTATCAACGCTAACGGCTTACGCTTGTGCCTCCTGGTGGTACCGGACTTCCCTTCACCAGACGCTGCACCACCGAGTTGCCCCGTTCGTACTGCATCCGGTCAAGTAGCGTCCGTATCTGCTGCACCTGGTCCGGGGTCATCGTGTCTCCGAGCTGGGGCAAGAGCTTTCCGGCCTCCTCGCCCAAGAAGTCGATTTTGCGAGCCAGGTAGTACTCTTCGCCCTGGTACAACCACTGCGCTTCCTCCGATTTTTGGGCCTTATCCCAAGCACTTACCCGGCAGTTAGTGGAACAGAACCGACCTCCTTTGCGGCGGGGAGTATAAACGGTCGAACAGTGTTGGCAGGTGTAGCGCATACAGGGAAATTGCTATTTGCCTTTCTCCTACGGGCAGCCATAGCGACTAGGTTACACCTGGTGCGGGCGTTGCTCAGGGCTTGCTTCCCCACGGCCCCAAGGCGAAAGTTCTCCCGGGTGCAAGAGGGTACATAAGCTCGACAATAAAGCTTATATACTGTTGATTACCAATTATATAGTGTTTATTGAATGCGCGCAAGTCACTGGCTTCTAGAGTGTTTTGTTTGCTTTCTGTTTTCCGGCCGGAGTTATCCACCGTCCCTAAAAGCTTTTTTCCTCGCGCGAAACACAACTTGTGTATTTGTAAAGCTTTGTTCTATTTGTAGGGCTCAGAAGCAATTGGTTTTCAGATTATTACAAGTAGTAAAAACGGCTTTTAATCACGTAAAAACGGCTTTTAATCACGTAAAAACGGCTTTTAATCACGTAAAAACGGCTTTTAATCATGATAAAAACGGCTTTTAATCATGTTGCTACGCTATCAAAAAACGCTATTTGTTAACAGGTAGCGTTTATACCGTATAATTGTCTTCGAATCAGTCAGTAACTCCCGTGATAAAAGACATTGAAATTCGCCAACACAATATCTTAACCAACGCTCGGTATGAGTACACGGAGCTACAGTTAGACCTCTTTTTCTTCTTAGTATCTAAGCTGCGAAAGGACCAAAAATCGGAGACTTACGAGCTAGATATTAAAGAGTTGGCTACTTTGACTGGAAAGCAGTATCACTTACCGTACCTACGCAAAGCCACTGAAGACATGGGCTCGCGCATGTTTGAAGTAGAAACACCAGAGCGTCATATGCAGCTCTGGATGTTTCGCAGCGTGGAATATGTGAAAGGCACAAGGATTATCGAGGTGACGCTATCGGACAAGATTCTTCCTTACTTATTCAATCTGCAAAACAACTTTACCTCCTACGGCTTGGCCGCTGCGCTACGTCTCAGCAGCAAGTATGCTAAGCGTATTTACCCGTTATGCAGCCAGTGGAAAGACAAGGGCGAAACCAAAAAGTATGACATAGAGGACTTTAAGAAAATGCTCGGCCTGCTTGACGACAAGGGGAATGATAAAGCTGCAAGGATTAGCGACTTGAAAAGCAAGGTTTTGGACATTGCTGTAAAGCAAATCAACGAGCACACTGAACTGCACGTCAGTTACACCCTGGAAAAGAAGGGCAAGGCCTTCAAAAACATCGTTTTCACGGTCAAGCCGCAAGCACTGGCCGAAACCATCCCGTTTGACTTGGTGCCGGCGGGCACGGCCCCGGCTGGGATGCAGCAGCACCAGGTGGAGAACGCCGGCCGGCTCCTCGCGCAGCTAAGCATCACCACGCCCGAGTTGGTGGCCACCATCCTGGCCAGCGCGGCGCACGTGGCCGCCTGCAACAAGTTCGCCCACGACCTGAAAACCGGCAAGCACGCCAAAGCTCATTCCCTCTCG
This sequence comes from Hymenobacter saemangeumensis, assembly GCF_039541835.1. NCBI lineage: Bacteria > Pseudomonadati > Bacteroidota > Cytophagia > Cytophagales > Hymenobacteraceae > Hymenobacter > Hymenobacter saemangeumensis. The sequence continues at coordinate 1,947 of NZ_BAABGZ010000053.1, forward strand.
GGGCTCCTGCTCACCATCCTGGGCCTAAAAAAGGCCAGCAATGGCCCGCTGTTCGACGCGACAACTAAAAAGCAGGGCTAGTCTGCCTACTTGCCAAAAACGCGCTGCCAAAGGCTCTTTCGTGCCGGCTCGGCCAACCGGGCCGCGATGCCCTCGACCATCTGCGTCAGTTGCTCCACTTGCACCTGCAGGTCGCGGGGGCTGGCCGGCAGCTGCGGGGCCTCGGCCTGGCTGAGCTGCCCCTGGACAAAGGCGCGCACCTCGTCGTTGAAGTACTGCCCCATGGTCTTGTCGACCCGCGCCGCGGCCTTCTCCAGCATGGCCCGCGTTTCGCGCTCCACCCCACGCACTGACCAGGTCACGGCCGTGGTACTGGCTAGCTTAGCCGGTCGCCCGCCTTTGTTGCTTGTCTTACTCGGTGTAAGACCGTCGCCCTCCTCCTCTACCACGTCTGTCTTACCAATACCGGTTTCTGTAAGACTGATTTCAGGCGTTGTCTTACCGATTTCGACCGTTGTAAGACCATTTTCAGGGTCTGTCTTACCGTTTTTGGTTTTTGTCTGACTGACTTTGGACTTCATGTGGGCGTGTCTTACAAATTGTAAGACACATAGGTACGCTGAAAATTCATGTCTTACAACGTGTCTTACAGGCACTAGAAGCCTCTATGTGCTTTATTTAAATTACCCTTTCGCTGAACGGCACCAAGCGAGCCAGTGACTACTAGTTTTACGGCATGCACTACCTCCCCGTCACGTGGCAGAGCTACGAGAGCCTCGACGCCCTCGAGGGCTACAACCTAGACAACCTGGGCGGCAGCGACTCTTTCAGAGAGGGCATGCGCTGGCCGGACTACTTGGCCGGTTACGAGGCGGAATGGCACCCCTACGTCGAGGCCGTTCGCCACGCCATCATTGAGGGCCAGGTGTGGGCGGGGGGTGATTGGCACCAGTACAACCCGCAGGGGGCGCCGGTGGTGGCAGGGGTGCACTTCATGGGCTGCGGCTATCGCTCCTGGGGCGATTTAATGGCCGCCGTGTGGAGCAGTGAACTGAACCGCGATTTTAGCTACATGGACTTCTACATGGACGTCCGTTTACCTGCTCGACCCTTTGGATGAACTACAATCGAATGTCCACTTGGATGTTCTTGGAGAAGATTTGCTCGGCATAAACAAGCGTGTCTTGTGGGGCTTGTTTCACTTCAATGGCTAAGTAACACAGCAGTGGGAACGTAGTGGTAAAGCGTCCCTGCGCGTCTGTGGTCAGCGTATCGTGCCGGTACCCGTTATAGCTGTCGTAGTCTCCGCCCTGGTAATAGGCCGTTTCCAGATACAGCACGGCGCCCTTCACCGGCTGCTGGGTTCGCCGGTCCGTCACAGTGCCGACGAGGCGGGCATTTTCCACGTCTTGAGGCCGGCACCCGACCAATGCCAGCAGTAACAAAGACCATCTTGGGCGCATAAGAGCGGAGGATAAGGGCGGAACGGCCGTTGCAAAAGCAGCTAGTAGTTTACACTGGCCTAAACTTACCCTCCCTTTCTTAAACTGCGAGCAGCTGCTCCGCACCAGGTGCCAGCAGGCCGCTGCAGCGCCCGGCGAGTTTACCAAACCCGTCTACGAATCAACGTTTACAAAACTGGCCGGAGGGATGAGCTTCGTAAACTCGAAACCAGGTCCTTTCCTGGGCCTAGGCAAACAGGATTTTAGGGGCAGGGGGGAAGGGCAAATAGTCCCGCGCTTGTCTAGGTTCTGTCCCTTAACATAATCGTAGTTATACCCCCGGCCTCGGAAAAGTGGTGGTTTTTCTCCCCACTGCCCCTGCCTTCGGATTGTAGTACTTTGGCGGGGGACCAGGCGCTGGTTTGGAGTTTACGAAACTCGTCCCCTCGGCGCGTTTCGTAAACTTTGAATCGTAGACGAGTTTCTTAAACTCACCACGTGCTGCAGTGGCCCACGGGCACCTGGTGCCGGGCAGCTGTGAGTGGTTCACCCAAAGGAGCGTATCTTGAACCTGTGCCGTACAATTAGGAAGTAATGAAGGGATACCGTCTGCTTGTTGTAATTGCGCTCATGACTTTGGGCAAAAACGTAGCAGGGCAGCAGTACACTGCGTGGGTTGATAGCACGGAAACAGAAGAAGCGGTGCCCGTGTCCCTAGTGCGCCAATTTCAGCACCTAACTGCTGACAAGGGGGATTCGCTCACGAGCAATGTGTACTGGATGACCGGGGCACTAAACGAGGGGACCCGGTTTTATTACACCACTTTTGACTATCGACTGGCGAACGGAACGGCTGTTCCGTCCCGCCTGGAGTTTGAATGGAATGACGCGGGGAAGGTTCTTTCCGTATGGCGGCGGAACATGCCCGTTGGAACCGATACGCTCCCCCGCCGGATGCGCCGCGTGTTACAGGGAAAAATAAGCCGGCATTGCCGAAAATACGGGCAAGCGGTGGCTTATGTAAAGGCGTTCTCCTCCGGTTCTGCGAATGAGCACGCTCGGGTCGTGCGTTGCGAGGTGCATCTGTTAGATAGAGAGCCCCCTCCTCCTCGTCCCCATAAAGCGGATTACGAGATTAAGTTTTTCACCATCAGTGCTGACGGAAGCATCCGGAAGAGCTTCGGGATGTTTAGATAAACGGTGATTTAAATAAGGTCTAAACCCGTTTTACGTGCTGTAAACCCCCTCTACAGCATGTATAAAGATGCCTTAGCGCTGAGCAGCAACTGGTGTAGGCACGTAAGGCGGGAATAGCTGCTGGGTGGTCTTGCGCATTTCTTTGGTCGTACCCATGTCCTTCCGAAACCGCTGAATTTGAGCCTTATAGAAGTCTCTCTCGGCTCCAACGGCCTGCGCGACGCCCAGCAGCTGGTCGTACTTGGCCTGCGCCACGCCTGAAAAGGCGCCCGCGCCCCACAAAATCAGCAGCACAACGGCCACGGGCCCTAGTGCCAGGCCGAACACATGGCCCCATCCGCGCAGGAAGTCCACCGGTACCGACCGGGGCACCCCCTCCGCCGCCTTCGTCAGCGCCGCAGCGGCCGCTGTCAACTGCTGGGTGCTCGCCGCGACGCTGGCCGTAACCTGGTCCAGACTCTGCTGGGTGCCCTGCTTCAGCTGCGCTCCCAGCAGGTCGGACGCTCGCTGGCCGGCAGCCACCAGGTTGTCCGGTGTGGGCAGTAGGGGAAGTAACTGCGGGGCCAGCAGCCGCGCTACTTCAGCAGCCGGCAGCGTCAGCGTGGGCCGGCTTTTGGCCTCGACGCTGGCCACCAGGGCCTGCAGGTCGGCCTTCTTATAGCATGCGGGGGACAGAATTACGCTAAGGATAAGCACTATATTCTATGAGCCTCGCATTGAACAAACTACCTCTTCGGCGAGGCTCAATAAGCCAGGTCCAATAATCCAAAGTGCGGTTTGTTTTTGGACTGTCTTTCTGAACCTCATTTTTCGAGCTTATTAGCTTGGCTGGTAATAAAACGTAAAGGGCCAATAAGTTACGGCTTCCTGGCCCTTGCTTGGAACAGCTTACAGTAACTTTGCCCCCTCGCTGCTATAAGAAGGCCTGGATGATAGGGGTCAGCATGGCGTAGCCACTCCGCTAATTCCATCGTCGCTGCTTCCCCCTTTGCTCCCGGTGCGGTTATAAACCACTGCTGATTCTGGTAAACTGGCTGTAAGCTGGTGCGTAGGGCCAAAAATTCACTCGGCCACGGCTGTTGTAGCTGCTGGGCGCAATAGGCTTGCGTAATCTTTAGACTGGCAAAAAATTGCTCTTGGTCAATTTTGAGCATACTCCTTACTATTATCAAGTGTCAGTAGATAGCTCCTTCCGAAGTTCAGGAAAAGGGTGGCTCAAACAAGGTAGGGACTTTACATGCTAACCCCGCCGCGGCTGTGCTGCTGGCCGGCCTGGTGTATGCGCTGCTGGGCCACTTGGCGCTGCGTTTCCTGCTCCAGCTGCGGGTTGAGTTCCTTCACCAGCCCATAGAAGCGCTTCACTTCCTGGTGCTGGGCCTGGCTGCCCTCCACCCCGCGCTGCAGCCCCAACGGGGCCACCTTCGCGGCAAAGCTGGTCTGCATGTCGCGCATCTTTTGCCGGTCGCCCAGCATGGCCCGGCAATTGAGCCTGCCGGCCGTGTCGATGGGCACGACCGTGGCGTGGATGTGCGGGGTCTGCTCATCGAGGTGCAGCACGGCGTTGACGACGTTCTCCTGGCCGTAGCGCTCGCTCAGCCACTCCATCGCCCGGTCCCGGAAGCCGGCCAGCTTGGCCCCGTCCTCGGCCGACCCGACCAACCGGGCCGGCTTGCCCGACTTACCCGTCTCCTTGCGAATGTCCAAAAATTCGGGGCTGAACGTCATTAGGTGCTCGACCGCCAGCACGGCGTTGCTGCGCACCTTACACCCGGCCGCCTCGAGGCGGGCCTGCACGTCGGCCGCCAGGTCCTGGCTCCCGACCAGCTGCACGTTGAGCGGGGTCAGCTCGGCGTCCGCGTTGGGCGTGGGCCGCAGCCGCTGCAGGTGCTCGTTCAGAGAAGTGAGGTTGCCGGCGGTCTTGAGCTTGGCCGTGCGCAGGATGGCATAGGGCATCGGGGCGGTAGGGGAAAAGGGTGGCCAGCGGGCCGGCTGGGGGTGCCGGGGACCACTGGGTAGAACGGGTGCCCGCAGGGCCGAACAGA
>NZ_BAABGZ010000054.1:0-7418 GCF_039541835.1 Hymenobacter saemangeumensis
AATGAGGTGGGTCGCACCCCAAATTTCGCCTCGTCGTGGAAGTCTTTTTTATTGGCACCCTACTTCCTAAACAGCTTCATCATGTGTCCATCTAATTCTGTTGTTCCTATTCGGGTGCACTGAGGCAGATAAGCCAATTTATCAAGAGGCAGCTCCACTTCCACCTCCCCCTGGACCAATAGTTAGAAATAAGCCCACTATCGAGTTTGACTCGTTGTATGCTGTTCTGCCTTTAGCAGAAAATGACAACATCTTCAAAAACAGTCAAGCAGTTGGGCTTACAAAAGCTGAAATAATGGTCGTTGATTCATTATTAAACAAAGCAATAAACGAACATAACCAAGTGCAGGAGGAGGAGTTCCAAGACATGACCAAAGCCCACCCTGAAATTCCGTTTAGAAAGGAGAATTACTTCATTAGCTTGCCGGGCTATAAGCGACAGTTAATAGCTGCAGTTAATTCCAAGGGTGAAAAAGAGGTGTGGGTAAATTGCTTTTGTACAAACAACAAAAAATGGCGCTGGCAGATGGTTTATGTGATGGATGGTGGCAATTGTTATTTCAACTTAAAAATCAATTTAGCCAAGAAGTCTTGGTATGACTTTATGGTAAATGGCCTGGCCTAACGAGTTAATTAACGTACCCCATCCAGTGCTGCCCGCAGCCGCGGCAGCGCCGCCTGAATAGCCTCCAGCGTTTCCGCACCAACCGAGGCGCGGAACCAGGGCTCCGAGGGCTCGGTGCCGAAGGCGCTGAAGGGCACCAGCGCCAGGTTGGACTGGGCAATGAGGTAAAATGCCAAGTCCTTGGAAGTGGCCAGCACTTGTCCGTTGGGGGCCGTCCGGCCCAGCACATCCAGCTTGATGGTGAGGTAGATGGCGCCGGCCGGAGCAATGGAATCGACGGGATAGCCCTGGGCTTTCATTTCCTGCAGGCCGGCGTGCAGAGCCGAGAGCGTGCTTTGAATGCGGGTTTTGAAGTTGGCCATGTAGGCATCCACGGCGGCCGTTTCGGGCAGGAACTTGGCCGTAGCCACCTGCTCGGCCTTGGGGGCCCAGGCGCCCACGTGGCCCAGGATGGACTTCATCTTGTCGATGATGTGAGCCGGGCCGAAGCTGTAGCCTACGCGCACACCGGTGGCGGCAAAGCACTTGGAGATGCCGTCGATGTAAAGCACGTAGTCGCGCAGCTCCGGGCGCAGGCTGATGGGGTCGTAGTGCTTGGTGTCGCCGAAGGTGAGCAGCCAGTAAATCTGGTCGTAGAGCACATACAGCGGTTTCTCATCAGGGCCGCGGCGCTTATTCTCGGCCAGCACCAGGTCGCAGATTTCCTCCAGGTCCTGGCGCTGGAATACGGTGCCGGTGGGGTTGAGCGGCGAGCACAGGGCCAGCAGGGTGGCGCCGGGCAGGTGCGGGGCCAGCTCGGCGGCGGTAGGCATAAAGTCGTTTTCGGGGCGGGTAGGCACGGCCACGGGCTCGGCGCCCGTGAGGTGGCAGTAGTGGTTGTTGTTCCAGGAGGGCAGGGGAAACACCACCCGGTCGCCGGGGTCAATCAAGGCGCGGTAGCAGGCGTAGATGAGCGGGCGGGAGCCGCCGGCTACCAGGAAGTCGTTGGGGCCGTACTCCAGGCCCAGGCGGTTTTTGAGAAAGGCCGAGGCCGCCTGCCGCAGCTCCACGATACCGTTGGCGGGCGGGTAGTTGGTGTAGCCGGCCTGGTAGGCTTCGGTGATGCCCGTTGACAGGCCCTCGGGAATGGGAAAAATGGCCGGGTCGAAGTCGCCGATGGTGAGGTTGCAGATGGACTCGCCCTGGCGAATCCGCTCGCTTACTTCATTGCCGATTTTGATGATTTCGGAGCCGATAAGGCTGCCCGCCATTTGGGAAACTTGCATAAGGGTTTGGTTTCGGAGCTGAGGGTGCTGGTTTAAGCTGGCCCGCAAGTTACGGGCGCTGTCCTTTGCAGCCATAGGAAATATGGAACGAAACTCCCCTCCTCAGATGAGGAGGGGACGTCAAGCCTTCAGGCTTGACTGGGTGGTTGAATTCGTTGAACGACACCCGAACGACTTGTCCTACCGGCGCAGGCGGCCTAACCACCCCCGTTTTCGCTGGCGCGAAAACATCCCCTCCTTGGTAAGGAGGGGAGTCTCGTCCTTCCCTCATCACCTCATCACCTCATCACCTCATCACCTCATCACCTCATCACCTCATCACCTCATCACCTCATCACCTCATCACCCGGCCCGACGCTTCTCTTCCTCGGCGCCCCCGGCCCGGCGCTTGGCGGGGACCACTTTGTCGTTGCCAAAGCGGTAGGAGAGACTCAGCGTGCCCACCCGGGTATCGCGGAACTGGTAGAACTTCTCCTCGTAGTTGCTGTACGACGAGGTGACGTGCGCCGGCATGGTATAGAAGATGTCGGCCACGGCCAGCTTCACGTTGAGCTTGCGGTCGAGCAGGCTTTTTTGCAGGCCGGCGCCCACGCTGCCCAGGGGCTGCTGCACCAGGAAGCCATACACCTGCCGCGACTCGTAGCGGCCGTTCAGCTCCCCGCTCCAGCCATTGCCAAAAGTGAAGGTGTGGCTGGAGCTAAACTCCAGCGCCACGCCGCCCCGGTTGAGGTTGGTGCCGGCTAGGTTGCCGGTAAAGCGGTTGTAGTACAGCACCACGTTGTTGTACATGTTCCACCACTTGGCTACCTGCACGGGCACCGTGGCCGTCAGGCCATAATAGTGCTGGTAGTCGAGGTTGCGGGTAGTGGCGATGACAGTGCTGTCGGAGGCGGGCTGCACTACGCCAATCATGGGGTTGCTGGTGACGCTGTAGCTCAGGCCCAGGCTGTAGTTCTGCCGGAAGGTGTGGGTCAGCTCCAGGTTGTAGCTGGTTTGGGGCAGCAGCTCGGGGTTGCCGCCCTGCAGCGTGGTGCGGTCGATAAACTGCCGGAAGGGGTTGAGGGAGCCGTAGGTCGGGCGGTCGATTCGGCGGCTCATCGATAAGGCCAGCTCGTGCTTGTCGGAGAAAGTGCGCTTGATGGCGGCGCTGGGAAACAGCTGGAAGTAGTGGCGGTCGAAGTTTTGGAACTCCACCGAGCGGTCCTGCTTGCCCACGGCATTGGTTTGCTCGCCGCGCAGGCCGGCCTGCAGGGTAAGGCGGGGCGTGGTGTAGTTCAGGTTGACATAGGCGGCGTTGATGTTTTCATCGTAGCGGAACCGGTTGGAGCTATTCAGGTCGTACTGCCCGTCGGTGTAAAACTTCGCGTCGTTGTCGGCCGTCACCAGGCTGGCTTTGGCGCCCGCCTCCAGCTGCGCTTGCTTGCTGAGGGGGCGGGTATAGTCGAGCTTCAGCGACTGAATGCTGAGCTGGCCCAGCTGGTTGTTGGACACGGTATTCAGGAGCAGCTCATTGTTGTAGGTGCGCAGCACCTGGTCGTTGTCGATGCGGTAGGCGGCATAGTCGGCATCGACCGTCAGCTCGTGCGTACCCAGCGAGTCGGTGAAAGCGTGCCGCAGGTTGAGGTTGGCTGCCGCGTTGGGTGAGTAGCTGTTGGCTTTGGAAGCCGAGAAGAAGGGGTAGTTCTCGCCGCGGGCCAGGTTGCGGATGAGGCCGGTGTTGTTGCCGTTGCTTTGGTTGCGGTTGTCGAGGCCATTCACCACCATACCAACCGTGGTTTTGGGCGTCAGGCTAAAGTCGGCGCCGGTTTTCCAGCTGTGGGTGAAGGAGTGGCCCACAAAGCGGCTTTGCTGGTCGGTGGTGCCAATCAGCTGCCCGGCGCGGTTGAAGAAGTCGCGGTGCAGGTTCAGGCCCCCGAAATTTTCGCGGTTCGCGTAGCTGTAGCTGCCAAACAGGTTGAGCTTCTTCTTGCGGTGGTTCAGCGAGAGGCCACCGGTGAGCTTGTTGTACTGGCTGCGGCCGTAGCTGGCGTTTACGCTGCCGTTGCTGCCTTGGCGCTGGTCCTTTTTCAGGTTGATGGCGATGATGCCGGCGCTGCCCTGGGCGTCGTACCTGGCCGGCGGGTTGGTAATCAGCTCAATGCTCTTGAGCTGGTCGGCCGGCAGGGCACGCAGCAGGTCGGCCAGTTCCGCGCCGCTCATGGGCTGGCGCTTGCCGTCGATGAGCACCAGCAGGCCCTGGCGGCCGCGCAGGCCCAGGTTGTCGTTGCCATCTACGGTTACGCCCGGCGAGCGGCTCAGCACGTCGAGGGTGGTATTGCCGGCGGCCAGGGTGCTGCCCTCCACGTTCACCACGGTGCGGTCGGCCTGCCGCTCAAACAAGGGGCGGCGGGCCGTTACGGTTACTTCCTTCAGGGCCGTAGCCGCGCTCGTGCGCAGCATGATGGGCGCGAGGCTGAGCCCGGCGGCCGGCAGCTCCAGCGGCCCGCTCCAATACCGCTCAAACCCCACCTGCGCGGCCGACACCAGGTAGCGCGCTCCGGAGAGTGCTTCCAGGCGAAAAGCTCCTTTGTCGTCGCTAAACTCAGTTTTAACTACGCTGGAGTCGGCCGCCCGGTGCAGGGTGACGGTGGCAAACTCGACGGCTGCCCCGGTGGACGAGCGGAGGCTGCCGCTGAGGGCCGCCCGGGTTTGCGCCTGCGTAGCCAGCGGGCCCAGTAGGAGGATGGCCGGCAGCAGGCGGCGGGGGTGAAGAAAAGTGAGCATTGTTGCAGAGGAAAAGGTGTTGATTAACCCGTTTTTCAGGCCAGGGATAGAGGTACTAAGGGAGGCGTTAAAAGCCTGTGTTGGGGCTTTAACTTCTTCTGATTCCAATGTTTTCTAACTGGGTGCCCCATCTTGTGAGCCGCTCTTGGCTGCGCAGTTGGCGTAGATGCGGTCCAGCAGCAGGCGCAGCTGGGTGGTTTCGGCTTCGCTGAGGCCGGCCAGGGCCTGTTGGCGATTGCTGAGCACAATAGGCTGCACCGCGTCGAGGGTGCGCTGCCCGGCTTCGGTCACGCGCAGACGGGCCCGGCGGCCATCGGTAGGCGAGGGCTCGGTGGCCAGCAGCCCGCGCAGCACCAGCAGGCCGATGATGCGCGCTACCGAGGCCTGGTCCTTGAAAACCCGCTCGCTGATATCGGTCTGGGTGAGGTCGTCGTTTTCGAGAATCACGCGCAGCACCAGCCATTGGTCGATGGTAATGTCCACGCCCGCCCGGTCGATTGAGGCCTGGGCCATTTTGCGGTACTGCCGGATGGCTTTGTCCAGGGAGTAAAAAAGGATGTCGTTCAGCATGGGGTAGCGTGGTCGTTACAAAGACTATGATGTATCATGAATGCAGGCCTAATAACAGGGCTGCGGGTTAGAAAAAGCAAAAGTTTGAGGATAGGGGCGGCGCACGGCGTATTTTTGAGCCGTGAACCCAATTACGCTCCTCGTCCCGACGCTGGCCGACCTGCCGGCGGCTGCCAGCCAGCTTCGCAGCGCCATCGACGCCAGTCGTTGCTCGATAGTTGCTTTGGAAGGCGAGATGGGAGCGGGAAAGACCACGCTCATCCGTGCCCTGGGGCAGGCCTTGGGCATAAGCGATGAGGTAAGCAGCCCCACTTTCGCGCTGGTAAATGAATACCGGGATGGGCAGGGCGCTCCGGTGTATCACTTTGACTTCTACCGCATTGACTCCGTGCTGGAAGCCGAGCGTATAGGGGCGGTGGAGTATTTCGATTCGGGGTATCTTTGCTTGATTGAGTGGCCCGCCCGGGTGCTCGAATTGTTGCCGCGGCCACGGCTGGAAGTACATATTTGCGTGACCGACACCGAAGCACGGGAGATTCAATTAAAAATTATGAATTAAAAATTAAAAATGAGTTTATCTGTCTGGCTCCGGCAGAACGGCTCCATTTGTCATTCATAATTCATAATTTATAATTCATAATTCAAAAAGTAATGCCCGAACAGCTACCCTCCGGTTTTGAGTCTTTGGCGACCAGCCGCGCCTATTTCACCCAGGAATCCATGCTGGCCGTGGAGACGCGCAAGCGCAAGCTGTTCATCGGGCTGCCGCGGGAAACCTCGCTGCAGGAAAACCGCCTGGGCCTGACGCCGGAAGCCGTGCAGCACCTGGTAAACGCCGGGCATGAGATTGTGCTGGAAGCCGGGGCCGGCGAGCCCAGCAAGTATGCCGACCACGACTACTCCGAAGCCGGTGCTACCATTGCCTACTCGGCCGAGGAAGTGTACAAGGCCGACATCATTCTGAAAGTGGCCCCACCCACGCTGGATGAGATTGAGCTCATGCACGCCGGGCAAACGCTGATATCGGCCATGCAGATGGGCTCGCTCAGCGCCGAATACATCGCGGCCCTGATGCGCAAGAAAATCAATGCCATCGGCTTTGAGTTCATGAAAGACCCCAGCGGCGCGCGGCCCGTGGTGCGGGCCATGAGCGAAATCGCCGGCTCCACGGTGATGCTGATTGCCGCCGAGTACCTGGCCCGCTCCAACGAGGGCAAGGGCATTATCCTGGGGGGCATCACGGGCGTGCCGCCCTCGCAGGTGGTGATTCTGGGTGCCGGCACCGTGGCCGAGTACGCCGCCCGCGCCGCCACCGGCCTGGGCGCCGAGGTGAAGGTGTTCGACAACCACCTCTACAAGCTGCGCCGCCTTAAGCACAACCTGGGCATGCAGCTCTACACCAGCACGCTGGATACGTTTGCCCTCAGCCAGCAGATTCGGCGGGCCGACGTGGTGATTGGGGCGCTGGCGGTGGAAGACGGGCGCATTCCCTTCATGGTGCCCGAGGAGATGGTGTCGAGCATGGCCTCCGGCTCGGTGATTATCGATGTGAGCATCGACCAGGGCGGCTGCTTTGAAACCAGCGAAATCACCACCCACAGCAACCCGGTGTTCCGCAAGTACGACGTGGTGCATTACTGCGTGCCCAACATGGCCTCGCGGGTGCCCCGCACCGCCACCAACGCGCTGAGCAACATCTTCACGCCCATCCTGCAGGAAATCAGCCAGCACGGTGGCATCAACGAGGTGCTGTTCACCAACGAGCATTTCCGCAGCGGCGTGTACATCTACCGCGGCTCGCTCACCAATGCGGCCATTGCCAAGAAGTTTAACCTGCGGTATAAGGAGCTGGGGCTGCTGATTGCGGTGCGGAATTAAGCCCAAACCACGGATTTTTCGGGTTAGCCGGATTTCGCGGAATTCATTGACGTTTTCGGCAAGGCAATAATGGCGCGCACGTCCTTCTTACTGATTGGCTGGCTTAGCCTGTTATGCTCCTGCGCTCCAAAGACAGAACAAAGTTTGCCGGAGTTGAGAATGCGACTGCTCGAGGCGGCTTTAACGGAGCAGAATGTTGAGATTGCCAGGGCCAATTCCCGAAAAGCTCAGGAATTAGCTAACCCAAGTTGCGGGCTATAGGCCGGCTTGGTGGAGGGTGTGGGCAAAAATGAAGAGGGCAATTTTCAGGGCAAACC
>NZ_BAABGZ010000055.1:0-18565 GCF_039541835.1 Hymenobacter saemangeumensis
CCGAAAGCGCGTCACCTCTTTGTCGAGAAACAGCTTCTTGCCTTGCATCTTCCCTCTACGAAAACTGGTTCTGCAACAGCCACCCTCCTTTCCCTATAATCCAGCCAGCTGCACGGCGCCAGGCGAAAAGGGCCGTTACAGGGCTGCATGAGTTGAAGAAACTCGTCTGCGAATGAACATTTACAAAACTGTTTCGCAGGATGAGTTTCGTGAACTGGCAAAACCGAGCATGCTTGGTACAGCAGGATTAGCCAAGCAAGGGCGTTTTAGCCAGCGCCCACCTCCAGCACAAAGCCCACGCGGTTGACGTTGCGCAGCTGCAGGCGGGCGTCGTGGCGCAGGTGCTTGCGCAGGCGGGAGATGAACACGTCGAGGCTGCGGCCCATGAAGTAGTCGTCGGTGCCCCAGAGCTGGCGCAGGATGTCTTCGCGGCGCAGCAGCTGGCCGGGGCGCTGGGCAAACAGGGTGAGCAGCTGGCCTTCCTTCTGGGTGAGGCGCACGCTGCCGCTGGCGTGGCTCAGGGTGAGGTTGGCCGCGTTGAACGTGTAGCTGCCCAGGCGGTGCGCTGCCGGGCTGGCCGGGGCCGTCACGGTAGCCCGCTTCAGAAATACTTCCATGCGCAGCACCAGCTCTTCCAGGCTGAAGGGCTTGGTGATGTAGTCGTCGGCGCCGGTGCGCAGGCCGGTAATCCGGTCTTCGCCCAGGGCGCGGGCGCTGAGGAAGAGAATGGGCACCTGGGCGTTTAGCTCCCGGATGCGGCGGGCCAGGGCAAAGCCGTCGAGGCCGGGCAGCATCACGTCGAGCAGGCAGAGGTCAAACTCCCCGCCCTGAAAGGCGGCCAGGGCCTCGGCGCCGTCCAGGCAGTGGGTGAGCTGGTAGCCCCGCCGCTCCAGGTTGTCGCGGGTGACGAAGCCCAGGTTGGCGTCGTCCTCGGCGTAAAGGATGCGGGCTAAGCGGGGCGGGGCATCAGGCGCGGGCAGGGGCAGCATGGGCGGGCAGGAGGGGGAAGGTGAGGATGAAGGTGCTGCCCTGGCCGGGCTGGCTGTGCAGCTGAATTTTCCAGCCGTGGGCCTGCACCACGTTGCGCACATAGTACAGCCCCAGCCCAAAGCCCTGGGCCGGGCGCAGGTCGTGGCCGGGCACGCGGAAGAACTTATCGAACACCTGCTTCTGATGCGCCGGGGCAATGCCAATGCCCTGGTCGGCCACGGAAAGCCGCAGCTGCCGCCCCTCGACGGCCAGCGCCACCCGCACCACGGGCGGCCCGGCGGCGTACTTCACCGCGTTGTCGAGCAGATTGAACAGCACGTTGGCCAGGTGCACGGGGTCGGCCCAGACGAGGCGCGGGGCGCCCTTAGTTGTCAGTTGACAGTTGTCCGTTGTCAGGATTGTTCTGGCGTCAGCGTTATCAGAGCTACCTGACAACTGACAACTGTCAACTGACAACTCGCTATCAGAACAGCCTGACAACTGACAACTATCAACTGACAACTCGCTATCAGAACAGCCTGACAACTGACAACTATCAACTAACAACTGAAGCGAAGCGCCCGCATGCTTGCCCCTGATGTCGAACTGCCGGACTACGTCGGTGAGCAGGGCGGCCAGGTCTACGGGCTCGCGGTGCAGGCGAAACTCGCTCCGCTCGCTCTTGGCCATCTGCAGCACCTTATCTACCTGCTGGCTGAGGCGGCGGTTTTCTTCCCGGATGATGCTGGCGTAGCTGAGCAGGCGCTGGGGCTGCTGCACGATGTCGGGCGCAGTGAGTACCTCAGCCGAGATGGCAATGGTGGAGATGGGCGTCTTGAACTCGTGCGACATGGCGTTGATGAAGTCACGCTGCACTTCCGAGAGCCGCTTCTGCCGCAGTATCACAAACAGCGCATAGCCAAAAAATACCACCACTACCAGCAGCAGCACCGAGGTCAGCACCCAGCCGTTGAGCCGGCTCATGAAGTAGGGGGCCCGTTGGGGCAGGTGCAGGCCGAAGTAGTAGGTGTAGCGGCTGTACTTGGGCAGGCGGGTGGGCACGCTGGCCGGCCCGGCCCGCTCGGAGGCCCGCACGTAGTTGCCGTACACCATGTGGTCGGTGCCGCAGTCGTAGATGGCGTACTCGTAGTCGAGGCGCAGGTTGAGGCGCTCAAACTCCTGGCGCAGGTAGTACTCCAGCAGGTTGGCATCGATTTCACTGTTCACGTTCACCACGTAGTAGTTCGACGACACCTGGTTGACGGGGCTCTGGCTGGGCAGCTCCACGCGGCGGTAGGCCGCCAGCCTGGTGGCCACGTTTTTCAGGCCGATGTACAGCATCTGGTCGAGCTGCCGCTCCTCGTTGTCGAAGGCCCGGCGCACCCAATACACCTGCACGGCAATGATGCCGATAACCGACACCACGCCGAGCAGCACCACCAGGCGGATAGGCAGGGATTTCATAGCCCGAAAGTACAGCCCCGGCCGGCGCTCCGGCCCGGCCACGCCGGGCATTAACAACTCATTAACAAGTATTGGGCGGCTGTTAACAAGTCGGCAAGGTCATTGCCCTTTACCTTTGTCGGGTTGCTGCAGGCCTGCTGCCGGCCTCTTTCGGCCATTCGGGAACCTGAACCCTCAACTTTCACTTTACCACACATCATTCATCAACCTTCACCCATGAAATTCCTCCCCATCCTCGCCGCGCTCGTGCTCAGCGGCACCGTTGCTTCGGCCCAGACCAAGCAGCCCGCTTCGCCCAATGCCTCGGCCAAGGCCAAAGCCGCTACTGCCAAGCCCAAGCCTGCCCAGGCTTTTGCCGGTGCTGCCCTCAAGTGGGACAAGACCGAGCACTCGTTTGGTGAAATCAAGCAGGGCGTGCCCGTGACGGCCTCGTTCAAGTACACCAACACGAGCAAGCAGCCCGTGATTCTGACCAACGCCCAGGGCTCCTGCGGCTGCACCGTGCCCAACTGGTCGAAAGAGCCCCTGATGCCCGGTAAGTCGCAGACTATCACGGCCACCTTCAACGCCGCCAACCCCGGCTCCTTCAACAAGACCGTTACCGTAACCAGCAACGCCGACGGCCAGGCCGGCCCCAAAGTGCTGACGCTGCAGGGTACGGTAGTAGGCGGTGCTACTGCCGAGGCGCCGAAGAAGTAGCCCCACCCCCGACCCCTCCCCTGCGGGGGAGGGGAGCCTGTTCCGGTCGGGCGGTATACATACAAGTTTTCAGCAAAAGGAAAAGGGTGCTTGCCATTAGGCAAGCACCCTTTTCCTTTTTAATCGTCAGGCTCCCCTCCCCCATAGGGGAGGGGTCGGGGGTGGGGCTACGGCGTGTTCGTCACCACCTGCCCTTCGGCCGACTGCGCGGCGCCCGGCTCCTTGATGGTGCCCAGCTCCTTGCCCACCTCGATAAAGGCGGCAATGGCCTTGTCGAGGTGCTCGCGCTTGTGGGCCGCGCTGAGCTGCACCCGGATGCGGGCCTGGCCCTGGGGTACCACGGGGTAGTAAAAGCCCACCACGTAAATGCCTTTGTCGAGCATGCGGGCGGCAAACTCCTGGGCCAGCTTGGCGTCGTAGAGCATTACCGGCACGATGGGGTGCTCGCCGGGGCGGATGTCGAAGCCGGCGGCCGTCATCTGCTGGCGGAAGTACTTGGTGTTTTCTTCGAGCTGGTCGCGCAGCTGGGTGCTTTCCGTGAGCAGCTCCAGCACGCGCAGCGAGGCGCCCACAATGGCGGGGGGCAGGGTGTTGGAAAACAGGTAGGGGCGGCTGCGCTGGCGCAGCATGTCGATGATTTCCTTGCGGCCCGAGGTGAAGCCCCCGATGGCGCCGCCCAAAGCCTTGCCCAGCGTGCCGGTGATGATGTCGACGCGGCCCATCACGTTGCGGTACTCGTGGGTGCCGCGGCCGGTTTTGCCCAGGAAGCCCATGCTGTGGCACTCGTCAATCATCACCAGGGCCTGGTACTGGTCGGCCAGGTCGCAGATTTTATCGAGCTGGGCAATGGTGCCGTCCATCGAGAACGAGCCGTCCGTGACGATGATGCGGTGGCGGGTGCCTTTGGCCTGGGCGTCCTGCAGCTGCTTTTCCAGGTCGGCCATGTCGTTGTGCTGGTAGCGGTAGCGCTGGGCCTTGCACAGGCGCACCCCGTCGATGATGGAAGCGTGGTTCAGCGCATCGGAGATAATGGCGTCCTGCTCGTTGAACAGGGGCTCGAACACCCCGCCGTTGGCGTCGAAGGCGGCGGCGTACAGAATGGTGTCCTCGGTGCCGAGGAACTCGGCCAGCTTCTGCTCCAGCTCCTTGTGAATATCCTGGGTGCCGCAGATAAAGCGCACCGACGACATGCCGTAGCCGTGGCTGTCGATGGCTTCCTTGGCCGCCTTAATCAGCTCGGGGTGGGAGCTCAGGCCCAGGTAGTTGTTGGCGCAGAAGTTGAGCACTTCGCCGGCTTCGCGGGTTTCAATCTCCGCGCCCTGGGGCGAGGTAATGATGCGCTCCTTCTTGAAAAGGCCGGCATCCTTGATTTCCTGAAGCTGCTTTTCGAGGTCGGGCTGGAGAGTGGCGTACATGGTGGGAATTAAAAATGAGGAATTAAAAATTAAAAATTGGGGCTGTTATAGGAAAAATCAACAATGAAGGGCGCCTGAAGGCCATTTTTAATTCTTCATTTTTAATTTTTAATTCCCAGAAACGCCTGCGCGCCCCGCCGGCCACTTTCAATAAGCTGCTGCTTCTGGGCCAGCGGCATGCGCTTCACTTTAGGGCTGATGCCCACGGTGCTGATGCTGATGGTGCGGGGCCAGTCGGCAGGCTGGGCGGGGTTGAGGTTTTCGAGGGCCACGGTGTAGAGGGCTCCTACGTAGCTGGGGAAGGAGTTGATGTCGTAGCGGGCCAAAGCCTGACGGCCAGTGGCGGCGGTGTCCAGCGCAATTTGTTCGGCGCGGTCTAGGCGCAGGCCCAGGGTTTCGGGGTTGACGACTGGGCCCGCCGCAGGCAGCGTGGCGGCTGCCGTGGCGCTCAGGTAGCGGGCGTTATCGAACAAGCTTAGCGGGTAGTTGGCCAGCAGGCCGCCATCCACTACTACCTGCACGGCCTGACCGGGGGCGGGCTTGCCCGTCACCACGCGGCCCTGCTCGTCGAGCAGCACGGCGCGGTAGTACAGCGGAATACTCATGCTGATGCGCACGGCGTCGGCCACGCGCATGGCCGGGTGGGTTTCGTAGCTGAACACCTGGCTGCGCTGCAGCGTCAGGTTGGTGCCGGTGGTGTACAGGTCGCGGTACCGGCCGGGGTGTTGCCGGGCCAGGGCGTGCAGCTCGCTCAGGGTTAAATCGGGCTTGTTCGTTTTGCGGCCTACCAGCTCCCTCAGGTAGCTGGTAAGCTGGTCGCCGCGGTACCAGCCGTACTGCTTCAGTAGCCGCGTGCTGCCGCCCACGAACATATAGCGGCCGTCGTTGAGGCGCTGCACCGGCGTTTGGTTGATAACGGCCACCAGCTCATCGGGTGAGTAGCCCACGGCCAGCAGCGCCGCCTGAATGGCCCCGGCCGAAGTGCCACCGACGCGCTGAATCTGCGCCAGTACACCTTGCTTTTCCAGCTCCTGCAGGGCGCCGCCGTAGGCAATGCCGCGCACCCCGCCGCCTTCCATTACCAGGTTTCGGTAGCGGGGGGGGGCCTGCGCCCTGGCTGCACCGGCCGAAACCACGATAAGCCCAATAAACAGCTGCGCGGCCGCGAGGATACGATTCTGCATGGCCCAAAGATACCGCCTGCCTAACCATGTGCCTCCACGAACAGGCGACCTACACCTTGAGCGGGGTGCCTACAAATTACCGCGTAGCTGCCCAAGGGCAGGCGGCAGTTATTAATGGCGGGACGCTGGTTATTCACACCGGCCCCACGCAGCCGGGCAGCGGCAATAACGGTGTCGACGCTTTCTGATAGAGCGGCCGGGTAACAGCGCTCATTCAGACCACGCGAATAATACCAAGAACTTAAATTTAATATTTTTACACTTTCTGGAAGCCCCTAAATGCCTCTTAGGTCAAAGCTTTAGTTAATAGGCACCGTCCCTTTCCCGGACCACCCTGGCTAGTTTGGCAACAATTGGGGAACACAAATTTCTAGGAATCCAGGCGGGGGTGAAATCCCATCTTTGCTGCGTCCTCACCGATGCGCAGCCACCGGGGCCTGGCCGTAACTTGCCGGCTCACCACCCTTCTGTTTCCGCTATGAAACGCCTCTCTACCGCGACCCTCGGGGCGCTGCTGGCCGCCGGCCTGACGGCCCCGGCCTTTGCCCAAGCCCCACCGCCGGCCCCGGCCGATACGGCCCGCCACCAGCGCCAGATGGGCCTGACAGCTAGCCCGCAGCTGGACAACTTCTTTACCGCCAACCGCAGCCTGCCCGTTGGCGTGCTCTATCAGCGCCAGCTCACGCCCGCCAAAGCCCTGCGCCTGCGCCTGAGCGGCCTGCTCAGCTACGCCGACTCGGCGAATTTCCTGGATAGCTCCCCTTCCGGCATTGTCAACGGCTACGTTGAGGGCCCGAGCCACCGGCGCTGGCAAGTGCAGGTGTTTGCCGGCTACGCCTGGCAGCGGCGGCTAAGCCGGCGGGTGGCCTTGGACTACGGGCTGGAGGCCGGCCTGGGCTACCAGCGCCTGGGGTACTCTGCGGCCCGCAAGTACCCATACCCCCCGGCGGGTTTGTCGTGGACTACGACACGCGCACCACGCAGGAGTGGCAGGTCCAGGCGCGCCCCTTCGCCGGGTTCAGCTACCGCCCCACGCCCCGCCTGCGCCTGTTCGCCGAAACCGCCCTGCCCCTGACCTACACCCATCAGCGCTGGAAGCGCCAAGTGCAAGGAGTCTTTACCAAGCCGGATGAGGATGACCGGTTCTTGGATGAGCGCGCCTACGCCAACCGCCTGCGCCTGGTGTGGCGGCCCGTGCAGCTCATCGGCGCTGCCTACGCGTTCTAGCCTGGCCCTGTGCGCCACTACCACCATTTACAACAGCCAGGGCCAGCTGATGTACACGGCCAAAAAGGGACGGCACAGCACTACCGTAGACACGCGCAGCTGGCCCGCCGGCCTGTACTACCTGCACACCCAAACAGCCAACGGCCTCACGCGCTGCCGCGTGCAGGTTGAACACCGCTAAGCAGCGCCGCTAGCCTGGCCCCGCCACCCGCGGGCCTGGAAAGCCACTTCCTTTTTTAAGGAAGTGGCTTTTTTGTGTAACAAGCTTTACGGGTGCTTCCGCACGGTCGGGGCGCCTTATACTCCACCGGTGTTCGCTCTGGCATTGGGTAACAGCCCGCGGGGTCTGCAGCAGTTAGAGCGATTCTGTGGTTGCTGCAGGGCCTCGTTCTGGTGGTGGCCTCACCCCCCGGCCCCCAAAAAATGCTTAATCCGCATTTCCGAAAAGGAGAGGGGGAGGCACAGGGTTGACCCATACAAGAACCTGAGGTCCGCTGTAAGACCAGCATTAACCCGGTAATGTGCGCTACCGCCGGGTATCTTTGCCCGTACAACGCTTCCCACCCCAATCCCACCCATTTCCTTCGCATGGACACGACCCCCGGCGACACCAGCACCTCCCGCCTGCCCGGCACTGTTCTCGTTATTGGCGCCTGCGGGCAGCTGGGCCTGGAGCTCACCGCCGCCCTCCGCGAGAAGTACGAGCCCGCCCACGTAATTGCCGCCGACGTGCGCGCCCCCAAGCAGCCCGAGCTGCTGGCCGGCGGCCCCTTCGAGCTGCTCGACGTGCTCGACAAGGCCCGCCTCGAACAGCTGATTCAGCAGTACGAGCCCAAGCAGATTTACCACCTGGCAGCCCTGCTCTCGGCCACGGCCGAGAAAGACCCCATGTTTGCCTGGAAGCTCAACATGGACGGCCTGCTGAACGTGCTCAACCTCTCGGTGCAGTACCAGGTGGCCCAGGTGTACTGGCCCAGCTCCATCGCCGTGTTCGGGCCCGATACGCCCCGGCACGATACCCCCCAGCTCTGCATCATGAACCCCAACACGGTGTACGGCATCAGCAAGCTAGCCGGGGAGCAGTGGTGCGAGTGGTACCACCGCAAGCACGGGCTGGACGTGCGCAGCCTGCGCTACCCCGGCCTCATCGGCTACAAGAGCCTGCCCGGCGGCGGCACCACCGACTATGCCGTGGATATCTACCACAAGGCCGTGGCCGGCGAAAACTACCAGTGCTTCCTTAAAGAGGATTCCTACCTGCCCATGATGTACATGCCCGACGCGCTCAAGGCCACCCTGGACCTGATGCACGCCCCGGCCGACAGCATCAAGGTGCGCACCTCCTACAACCTGGGCGCCATGAGCTTCTCGCCAGCCGAAATCACGGCCAGCATCCAGCAGCAGGTGCCCGGCTTTGAGGTGAGCTACGCTCCCGACCAGCGCCAGGCCATTGCCGACTCCTGGCCCGCCAGCATCGACGACTCGGCCGCCCGCCAGGACTGGGGCTGGCAGCCTGACTTCGACCTCGACAAGATGACGGCCGACATGCTGCTGCACCTGAAGGAGATGCAGCCGGCGTAGGTTGATGTGTTGATTGTTTGATGTGCTGAAAAGACGTGTCATTGCGAGCGGAACGCAGTGGAGCGCGGCAATCCGTCCTCTCTGAGCGACTGGCCAGGTAATGTGAAAAGCCCCAACGCCAGCTCTGGCTTTGGGGCTTTTCATTTGTCAAAATCTTAGGCTTTGCGCTGAGAACAGGACGGATTGCCGCGCTCCACTGCGTTCCGCTCGCAATGACACGCTCCGAGGGCTGCATCAGCACATCAGCACATCAAACCATCAGCACATCTTTACCGCGAAGCCCGTCGCTCCGGTATGTTAAACAGCAGCGAGGTAGCCCAGGGCACCAGGAACATGGCCACGGTGAGTACCGTCAATCCGGCATCGGCGGCTTCGCTTTCCAGCAGGCGGCCAAATGCTGACTCGGGGTAGAAGTGCGACACCAGGGCCAGCATCAGCTTCAGTCCCAGCACGGCAATAACCAGGAAGGCGGCCGTTTCCAGGAACGGATACTTGGCCATGAGCAGCACAAAGGCCTGGGCCACGAGGCGCATGGCCAGGATGCCGATGAACACGCCGGCACAAATCAGAATCATGTTGTCGGTGAAGGCCACCACGGCAAACACGTTGTCGATGGAAAAGGCCAGGTCCATGAGCTCAATCAAAGCCACGGTGGCCCAAAACTGCCCGGCCAGGCCCAGGGTGCGGCGGTAAAGCCAGCTTTTCTCTTTTTCCACCACTTCCTCTTCCTCGTTCTTGCGCTTGGGCTTGAAATGCTCGTAAGCCAGGTAAAGCAGGTAGAGCCCACCCAGCGGCTTCAGAAACCAGAACTGAATCAGGAAGGAGGCAAACAGCAGGCACAGGCCCCGAAATACGTAGGCGCCGATAATGCCGTAGCGCAGGGCCTTCTGCCGCTGCTCCTTGGGCAGGTCGCCCACCATGGTGGCCAGCACGGCCGCATTATCCACCGACAGCAGGCTTTCAATCAGAATCAGGTTGCCAAGTATGGCCAGGGCGGCCAGGGGGTTGTCGAGAATTTGCTGCAGGTCTGCGCTCATGGGCAAAAGGGGAGGGGCCGGCCCGGGAAGGCGGCAGGACTATAAGCGGAAAGCGCCGAAGAAAATTCAGCGCCGGGCCGGCGGGCGAATTTACGTGGCGCCCGGCGTTGCCCTCAGTCCGGCAGCTCCCGGCGGATGGCGGTGAGGATTTCCTCCCAGTGCCGCAGGTGAAGCATGTGGCCCTCGCCCGGCAGTAGGCGCGTGCTGCCGCCGGGCAGGCGGCTGGCCAGGTAAGGAATGTTATCGGGGGCCCACACGCCATCGGCCAGCCCGTGCCAGAGCGTGGCCGGGGCCTGAATCAGGCTTAGGTCGAAGTCGGGCGGGCGGCACCACAGCTGGAGGTCGTGAAACACGCCCCAGCCCTGGTGAGCGAAGCCCCGCACGGCCCCGTCGCGCAGCAGGGCCCGGTTTTCGGGCTGCTCGCTCACATCCTGCTCGGCCTGCCACATCAGTCGGATAAACCAGTCGATGGTGTCATCGGGGGCGCGGTGCCAGCGCCGGCTCAGCCAGCGGCAAAGAGCCTCGGTAATCCCCGGCATCTGCGTGCAGGTCCACCACAGGGTTTTCCAGATGGCTGAGAGCTGCTCGAAAGAATGTTCTTCGCCCATGGGCAGGCAGGTGCCCAGCAGGTGCAGCGTGCCTACGCGCACGGGGTAGCGGGCGGCCAGGGCCATGGCGTGTACCCCACCCACCGACCAGCCCAGCACGGCCACTGGGCCTTGCACGCCCAGCGCATCCACGGCAAACATGGCATCAGCTGCTACCGACTGAAAGCTCAGGCCCGGGTCCACATCGGAAGCGCCCACGCCGGGGCGGTCGGGGGCCAGTATCTGCAAGCCCAGGCGCTGCAGCAGGGCCGTATCGGGCGGAATGGCGAGGCCCGAAGTGCCAAAGCCGTGCGAGTACAGCACCGCCCGGTGCCCGGGGTTGCCGAAGCGCAGCACGCCCTGCTGCCGGCCATCGGGCAAGGTCAGGGTGAGGTGTTCGGGGGGAGCAGCGGGCATGGCCGAAGGTACGGCCGGCGCGGGCCGGGGTTGGAATGGCGGGCCCAGGCAGCGCTTTGAAAGCTGACGTAGACAGCAGAATGGCCCGCCCAAACCGGATATCTGCCGAAGGGTTTACAGGGGAGCACCGGGGATTTACTTTTTACGCTTACACCCCGACCTCAACTTGCGTATGCGCATCATCTGTGTGCCGACTTAGGATGTAATTTCTCTATGATAGTAAACCCCGCCCCCACTGGCTGGCAAATTATTTACCAGCAGGCCCATGCCCAGCTAGCCATGCAGCTGGCCTGGCACTGGCCACCTTTCCTGCCCGCTTCGCGCTGGGTCGATTTGCTTAGCGCCATTGCCCAGCACGACCACGAGCAGGAAGACTGGCACGGCCGCGGCGGGCACTACGGCCTCACTCCCGCCGGCGCCCCGGCCGACTTCACCCAGAAAGAGTTTTCCCTGGCCCAGGCCACCGGCGTGCTGGCCGCCGCCCGCTTCCAGGGCCGCTGGCGCAGCCTGCTCACCGCCATGCACCTGAGCTGCCTCTACGAAGGCCTGCGGGGCAGCAGCACGGAAATAACAGCTTTTCTCGACGAGCTTAAGTCCCGGCAGCAGCAGTGGCGCCGCGCCCTGAAAGTGACCAAGGCCGAAGCCGAGTCGGCCTACGCCCTGCTGCACTGGTCCGACCGCCTCTCGCTTATTCTCTGCCGGCAGGAGCTGCCCGAAATGGGCCGCCGCCTGGAAATTTACCAGGGCCCCGATGGCCGCCGCTATACCCTGCGCCGCCCGCAGCCCGAGGGGCCCGTCATCATCGAGCCCTGGCCTTTTGCCAGCGCTGAAGTAGAAGTGACCGTGGAAGTCACCACTCTGCACCGCCTGCAGTTTCGCGACGACGCCGACCTGGCCACGGCCCTGCACGAGGCCCCCATCGAGGAGCTGCGCTGGGAGCTGCGCCCGGGTGATTAGTTAAAAGGCAGAACGACCTTTTATACCCGTTGAGAAGTGGCTTGTGAAAGTCCAGGCGGATGTAGAGACGCAACATTTTGCGTCTCGTCGTTGAACGATTAAAAAATAGAACGTTCTAATGGCGCTGACCCGGAGACGCAAAATGTTGCGTCTCTACATTGTCCTCAAATCACTTTATGAAGAGCATAGCTCTTCACTTTTCACTTCAAAAAAGAAAAAAAGCGCGGCTACTTCAGCTTTTCTACCGGCGTGGGGCTGCTCATCAGGCCCTCGGGTATGGTCTGGGTCTGGGCGATGTGCTCGAGGCGGGCGGGCTTGCTGGCGTCGCTGCGGCCGGCCGCCAGCAGCAGTAGCCCCTGCCGGCTGTACTCGTTCCAGCGGCGGCGGAAGCCGGGCTGCTCGTCGCTGGCCTTGGCGAAGTAGGCCCATTCCTCCACCAGGCCGGTAGCACGGTTCACCAGCACCTCGTAGCGGTTCTGGGGCGTCACCCCCACATTCTTAAAGGTGAGCTGCAGCACGTCGGCCGGGGCGCCGTCCAGGGTTTTGCCTTCGCCCTTGTAGCCCAGCGTCACGCCCGAGTCCTTCAGCTTAAAAGGCATTAGCAGCCAGTAGGAGTTGTTTATCCAGATGGCGGGCAGGCGCTCCAGCAGCTTCTGCCCGGCGGGCGTGGCCGAGATGTCCTGCCCGCGGCTGTACACCCGGCCCTGCTTGGTGTTGAGGTTGACGTTGGCCACCAGCGTGTCGCGCTCCCAGTGGAAGTCGCCGCTGTACTTATCCCAAACCTGGTACTGACCGCCAAAAAAGCCCCAGGCAAAGTAGCGGGCCTGCTGCCAAGCCTGGTAGCCGCCCATCTCCCGCATCACGCGGTCGGCAATGGCAATGGCTTTGGGGTCAGAGCCGGCCGCATCGAAGCCCTCGGCGGCCGGGTAGGAAGCCGGCTGCTCCTGGGCCTTGCGCTTTTGAGCCTGGGCAGCGCCGGCCAGCAGCAAGGAGCTGAGTAGCACGAAAAGAATGAAACGGAAACGGCGAAGAAAGTAAACCATTAGAATAAGCGGGTAAAAGCAGGTGGAGTGCTTGCCGGACAGCATACGGGGCAGGGAGAGCCGTGTTGGAATAAGCACCGGCACCCTTGCAGTAATCTGTTTCTGGTGGCAAAGGTTGCAGCTATCCTCCTGCGTGCGTGCCAACACCGCTGCCCTATCGCCCGTAAGCTACATCCGCATTCATCACGCCTTTCCTATGGCTTCGCATTACAATTTTTCAGATATCCTGCGGATTTTTAAATCCACGGCGTCTGAGTTTACCAACAACAACTCCTTCCGCCACGCCGCGGCGTTGTCGTATTACACCATCTTCTCCCTGCCGCCGCTGCTGCTCATCGTCATCACGGTGGCCAGTGCCGTGTATGGGCACGAAGCGGTAACGGGGCAGGTATATGGGCAGCTCAAGGGGCTGGTTGGGGCCGAGTCGGCCAAGTTTCTGCAGGACAGCATCGCCGAGTTTACCAAGCAGCAAAAAGGAGGCATAGCTACGGCCATTGGCATTGCTACCCTAATTTTTGCGGCCACCACTTTCTTCGTTACCCTGCAGGAAAGCATCAACGATATCTGGAACCTGAAGGTGAAAACCGTAGGCATGGGCATCGGCCAATACCTGAAGCAGCGCTTTCTCTCGTTCGGCATGATACTGAGCATTGCCTTGCTGCTGCTCATCTCTTTTGTAATCAGTGCCGTGCTGAGTGCCTTTACCGACCAGCTGCAGGCCTGGTTTCCGGCCATTGGCGTCATCGTTATCCGGCTGGTTGATTTTGCGCTTTCGCTGGGCGTCACCACCCTGCTGTTTGCCCTCATCTACCGCTTCCTGCCCGATGCCGTCATCCGCTGGCGCGATGTGGGCATTGGGGCCTTCATCACGGCGCTGCTTTTTGTGCTGGGTAAGTTTCTCATTGCCTTCTACATCTCCAAGGCCGAGCCCGGCTCGGCTTTCGGGGCCGCCGGCTCGGCTATTGTGCTGCTGGTGTGGGTAAACTACTCGTCGCTCATCATCTTTTTTGGGGCCGAGTTTACCCAGGAGTTTGCCGATGCCTACGGGCAGAAGGTGCAGCCCAAGGCCCATGCCGTGCGGGTAGAGCAGCGCGAGATACCCTGCGACGAAACCGACGAGTCGCGGGCTACGGGCCGCCCCCACGCCACGGGCCGCTGGCGCGGCTGACGCGCCTGCTCCGGCAACGGGAGGTGTGGGCAGGGCAAGCACGAAGTTTGCGTACTTTGTGCTGTTCTATCCATTCCTTATTGCATGAAGTACCTGCGCTACCTTCTGCTGGGGCCCGCCCTGCTGCTGGCCCGTGCCACCTTTGCCCAGGCCCCCCCAGCGCCTACCGAAAAGCTAATCGTCGTGAGCCCCGCCGTTGGGGACGTGATTGATGGCGGCGAAAAGTCGCGCTTCGGCCTGTTTCTCTACTACGCGGCCGACGACTTCGTGGAAGCCAGCTTCTACCAGTCGCTGCGCCCCGACAGTGCCATTACCCTGCGCAGCCGCATGCGCGATGGCCGCGAGCTGGCCCGCCCCTTTACCCGCCCCGAGTTTATGACGGTGCGCGAATCCATTGCGCGCCGCATGAAAGAGCTGGGCGAAACCATGCCCGTTGCCGCGCCGGCAGCTGCCAGCGTGCCTGGCGCGCCGGCATCGGCCGCTGCGCCTGCCGACTATCCCTTTGTGCTGGGCCGCAGCTACCGCATCGAAACCCGCGACGGCACCACCTTCAGCGGGCAGCTGGTAGGCATGACGATGACTGCCCTGGACTTCGACTCGCCCGCGCTTGGTAAAGTCACCGTGCAGCGAGTGAACATCACGGGGGTGCAGGACCTGGAAGGCACTTCGGCTCCCAGTAGAATTGCCGGCGCCCGGAAGTACTACGATATTGGCAATGGCAACCGCCTGTTTTTCGGTCCTACGGCCCGGGGGCTGCGGCAAGGGGAAGGCACGCTGCAGGATGTCGACGTGTACCTGCTGGGGTTCAACTACGGCATCAGCAACAATTTCTCGATGGGGGGCTACATGTCCATTGTGCCCGGCCTGTCGCTTACCGAGCAGCTCCTGGTGCTTACGCCCAAGCTGAGCTTTAAGGTGCGCGAAAACCTGCACACCGGGGCCGGCCTGCTGTACCTGCGCGTGCCTGCCGGCAATGGCGATGGGGTAGGCGTTGGCATTGCCTACGGAGTAATTACGACCGGTAGTGCCGATAACAACTTCACTGCGGGGCTAGGGTATGGTTTCGTGGATAACGAAATCGGCAGCACGCCCATTATCATGCTGGGTGGGCAAACGCGCGTTTCCCGGCGCGTGTCGCTGCTAACTGAAAACTACATTGTAGCCGACGCCGAAGCCGGTATGGGCGGCTTTTATGGCATGAAGCTCAGCTGGCGCCGCACCAGCCTGGGCCTGGGCGCTTTGTATTTCTATTCTTTTCCCTACACCGAAGACTACGGGTCTGGCTTCCGCGTGGAGCGCCCCGGGCGGTTCTTTTCCACCTACCTTATTCCGGTGTACATCGACTTTACGTTCCGCTTCGGCAAAGGCGCCAAGCAGCCCGACGCGCCGCGATAAGGCCGGCTCAGACGTAAAAAAGCCCGCTTCTGATATAGAGGCGGGCTTTTTTATGCGTCTGAAGCTATAATTTATTCAGCCGCTGGCTTCTCTTTCACCGCCAGCTGCCCACAGGCGGCGTCGATGTCCTTGCCCCGCGAGCGGCGGATGTTGGTTTGCACGCCGCGGTCGGCCAGAAACTTATGGAAGGCCGCGATTTTGTCGGCCTCGGCATTCTGGTAGTCGGCCGCGTCGATGGGGTTGTACTCAATCAGGTTCACCTTGCAGGGCAGCCATTTGCTGATGGCCAGCAGCTCGGCGGCGTCTTCCAGCGTGTCGTTGAAGCCGTCGAATACGATGTACTCGTAGGTGACCTTGCGGCCGGTTTTCTGGTGGTAGTACTGCAGGGCCTCCTTCAGCGCGGCCAGGGAGTTGGCCTCGTTGATGGGCATAATCTCGTTGCGCTTGGCGTCGTTGGGGGCGTGCAGCGAGAGGGCCAGGTTGGCCTTCACGTCGTCGTCGGCCAGCTTCTTAATCATCTTGGCAATGCCGGCCGTGCTGATGGTGATGCGGCGCGGGGCCATGTTCAGGCCATCGGGGGCGGTGATGCGCTCCACACTTTTCACCACGTTGGCGTAGTTGAGCAGGGGCTCGCCCATGCCCATGTACACGATGTTGGTGAGGGGCGTGCCGTACTGGGCCTCGCACTGCTCCCGGATGCGCACCACCTGGTCGTAAATCTCGGCCGCGTCGAGGTTGCGCTTGCGCTCCATGTAGCCGGTGGCGCAAAACTTACAGGTAAGCGAGCAGCCCACCTGGGAGCTGATGCAGGCCGTCATGCGCGTATCGTGCGGGATGAGCACGCCCTCCACGATGTTGCCGTCGTGCAGGCGGAAGGCCGACTTGATGGTGCCGTCGTTGCTCAGCTGCTGGTTCTGCACCGTCACCCCATTGATGACGAAGTGCTTAGCTAGTAGCTCGCGCGTATTCAGCGAGATGTTGTTCATCTCCTCAAACGAGGAAGCCGTGTTCTTCCACAGCCACTCCAGCACCTGCTTGGCCCGGAACGGCTTCTCGCCGTGCTCCACCATAAAGGCCTTGAGCTCGTCGGGCGAGAGTTTGCGGATGTCGCGCTTCTGAATGCTGGGGGCGAGGGGCAGTTCTAACAACATAGTACAAAGATACAACGCCTTGGCGCGGCGGGTTCCCACCCAGCAACGCGGAATTTCATTCCGGGCGTCAGCGGCACCTGCGACAGTAACCAGAAAGCAGCGCTAGCCCGATACCTGGGCGGCCAGCTCGGCCGGCAGCACGCGCAGCTTGCGCACGTTGTAGTCGAAGCAGAGCATGCCGGTTTTGGCGCGGGCTATTTCCCGGCCGGCTTGGTTGTGCACCCAGTACACCACGTCGAAGCCGTACTTGCTGGCGTCGGTGGCGGCCATCTGAAAGGTCAGCACGTCGCCGTGAAAGCCTTCGCCCTTGTACTCAATAGCCACGTCTACCATTATCATTCCCAGCTTGGTGGTGGGGTCGTAGTCGCCGGCGGCCAGGCCCAAAAACTTCAGGAAGTGAATGCGGGCTTCGTGCAGCATACCCAGCAGGGCGTCGTTGCCGAGGTGGGCGCCGTAGTTGATGTCGGTGATGCGCACCGGAATTTCGGTGGCAAAGGGAAAGGTGTCGGGCAGGGCGACTTTTATGCGGGCCATTTTAAGTGAGAATAGTAAACAGTCGCTAGTACGTAGCCAGGAACCAGGGTTGGATGACTAAGCACTTAATTCCATGGCGTACCCACGACCTTGCTTGGGCAATGGCAAGGACCAGCTCCCGGTCTGCATCGTCGAAAAGCGGATAAGTACCCTGACTCGTGCGGGTCCGAAACCGGTAGAACATCCAAAGCGCTTTAGGGTAATCAGCACAAAAAAAAGCCCCCGTGCTCATAAAGAACACAGGGGCTTTTTTGCGTCTTGGCAAGCAGGGCATCCTAATTAGATGGGCCGGCCAGCATGCCAGAAAAATTTACCACGCTGTAGTAGGCAGCTACGTTGTCCTTCTCCAGCTCTACGGTACCAGCGGTAGGCCCGGAAAAGCCTGGCTCTACCTCAAACGTGATGGAGGGCAGCTCCGTACCAAATACCACACCATATACTCCCCGGTTTTCCCTGGCATATACCTGGGCTTTCTCGTCCAGCCGCTGATAGTCTTCCAGCAGCAGATAGGCTGCGCACAAATTGCCCAGCAAGGCATTGGCCACTTTGCGGTTTATCTCCGCTTTCTTGTTGCTCCAGTCGGCTTTGGCCAGCTGGGCTTCCCAGACCGCTACCAGCGGCAGGAGCTTGGCTTTCTCAATGGCCGGACCCGAGAGGAGCCGCTCGAATTCAACGGCGGCCCTGCTGATATCCTGATAGGCCGGCAGGTCACCCTCTACCAGGTTAACTCCAAGCCGGGCGCTCCAATGGTGGTCGAGCAGTGTGTAGTCAATGCGCTTACGCATCATGCTCAGGAGCTTTTCAGCTACCTCGTCGGCAAAAGCCTCCTGCAGGTACAGCTCCAAATCGGCCTGGTAAGCGAATTCCGGGCTATTGTCCGTGCCTTCATTCTTCTTGAAGCTAACCAAAGGCGTGTTGGTGCGCTTGTCAATCAACTCGTAGCCCACCTGGCCCTGATACGACAGAGAGGCCGTAAAATGCTCATTTGTGGTGCCGCCCAGCACCGCGTGCCGCTCTATATTCCCGGCTTGCGTAGTCAGGCCTTTTTGAGTGATTTTCAGCAGCAGGTCACCCCCGGTTTTGCTGTAATTCAAGCCGCCGAGCGTTGGGCCTTTGGGCTGGTATAGTAAGGGGGTGCCGAAATCATACTCCACCGAGTAGGTTTTGTATTTGCTGGCAATGGGGGCGGTGGCGGTTTTGTGAAACGTAGTCCACACCTTATGCTCCACCACTTTTTGCCCGTAAGCCTGACCGGCTCCTGCTAGTGTTATCCCGGTCAGGAGCAGGATAGGCGTTACCAGTCTGCCCAGAGCACCGGCAGAAAAGAGTTGACAGGACGATTGAAATAGAGAGGGGCTGCCAGCGTACATGTGCGAAATATGACAGAAGGGTTTAACCATGAAAAGTGAAGGCACAAGAATCTGCTCGCTTGCGGAGTGCGGCACTACTCCGCCAGCTGGTCAGCTGCGAAGTCGAAGTACTCGGCTTTGGAGTGGTAAATGGGCTTGCCTTCTTTAATTCCCTTCAGCACCTGCATGGAGCTGGGCCCTGTATAATTCTCATCGGCCTTGAAAGCCGGATAGGCTTTGCTGAAAATGCCGCCCGAGTTCTTGCTGGCAAACAGCTGAGCCTTTTCTCTCATCTTCTGGTAGTCTGAGGTGGTCCGATTACGCTGGACAGTTTAGGGCATTAAGTTGAAGAAGGTGTTGATGAGTATGATAAGGCGTCTGGTAGTCG
>NZ_BAABGZ010000056.1:0-18661 GCF_039541835.1 Hymenobacter saemangeumensis
TGCCGGGTTTGCCCTGAAAATTGCCCTCTTCATTTTTGCCCACACCCTCCACCAAGCCGGCCTATAGCCCGCAACTTGGGTTATGTAGCCACGGAAACCCCGGTTTTTGAGGTCAGCGGGCCGGCATACAGCAAGGACTTTGGGCCCTTCGTGCTGAAGGCCGAGACCAAGCAGCTGGGCGAGGTGAGCGTGGTGGCCATGCGGCCTACCATTGTGCAGGAAGCCGACCGACTGGTGGTGAGTGTGGCGGGCACGGCCATGGCGGCCGGCAACACGGCCTTCTCGGTGCTGGCCAAATCACCGGGGGTGTTCATCGACCAGGAAGGCAACATTCAGCTCAACGGCAAAGCCGGCGTCACGGTCATGCTCGATGGCAAGCTCACCTACCTCTCGGCCCGCGACCTGCGCAACCTGCTGGAAGGTATGCCCGCCGATAACCTGAAGAACATCGAAATCATTACCAACCCACCAGCCAGGTACGATGCCGAGGGCACCGCCGGGGTGCTCAACATCAACCTGAAGAAAAACACCCAGCAGGGCCTCAACGGCAGCCTCTACACCACGGGCTCCTACAATTTCTTTCAGCAGTTTGGGTACACCTACGGCGGCAGCCTCAACCTGAAGCGCGGCCGCTGGAACTCCTTCCTGAACCTGGACGCCACCCGCCGGGTGGGCGGCCGTAATGCCACCTTCACCCGGGTGTTTTATGGCCCCGGCAAAACCACTTACTTCGACCAGACGGCTACGGGCAGCTTCATCTCCCGCACGCCGCCGGCGCTGCGCCTGGGCACCGACTACAGCCTGAGCAAAAACCACAGCCTGGGGCTGCTGGCCGGCTACACCACCCGGCGCGGCGAATCTGAGTTTCTCACCGATACCTACGTGGGAAGCAGCCGCGAGCAGCCCGAGCAGTTCGTAGACGCCGACAACTTCAGCCGCAGCCGCTACACCAACCTCACCACCAACCTGCACTACAGCGGCAAGCTCGACAGCCTGGGTACTACGCTGACGACAGACCTGGACTACGTGCAAATCCGGGACCGGGGACAGGCTGACTTCTACAACTACTTTACCCGCTTGCCTACCCGGCAGCAAACCCAGGACTTTCTGTACACCAGCACCTTTAGCCAGCTGGACATCTACTCGGCCAAGGCCGACTTTGCCCGCCCCTTTGCCAGTGGCCACAAGGTGGAGGCGGGCGTAAAGCTCAGCCGGGTAACGGCCGACAACGACTCCCGTTTTTTCTTCAACAACGGCGCCCTGGTGCTCGACCCGCTGCGCACCAACCACTTCAACTACCAGGAAAACATTCAGGCAGCCTACCTGAGCTGGAGTGGCAAAGCCGGCGAGCGCCTGACGCTGCAAACCGGCCTGCGCCTGGAAAACACGCAGTCGGTAGGGGAGTCCTACACCACGGGCCAGCTTACCCGGCGCCAGTACCTGAACCTGTTTCCCAGCGTGTTTGTGCAGCAGAAGGTAAGCGAGGACTACGGCATCAACTACAGCTACAGCCGCCGGCTGAACCGCCCCAACTACGGCAGTCTCAACCCGTTCCGCTTCTACCGCGACCCCTACACCTGGGAGCAGGGCAACCCGGATTTGCGGCCGCAGTACACGCACGCGTTCCGGCTGGCCCATTCCTTTAAGAGGGTGTATAACCTCTCGTTCAGCTACGACTACCAGACCGACGTGAGTGCCGAAATTCCCATCCTGAACGTGGACCAGGCCACCACCATCTACACCACCGGCAACCTCAACAGCGGCCATATTGCCAGCCTGACCGCCGTGGCTCCCTACCAGCTGCTGAAGTGGTGGGACACGCAAAACACTGTCGTGGTTTCCTATCGAAAGTTCAGCACCAACGCCGACAACGGGCCGCTCACCAACGAGCAGCTCTACTACATGCTGCAGTCGAACCACACCCTTGCCCTCCCTTACAAGGTGCGCCTGGAAGTAGAGGCGCGCTACCTGGGCCCCACGGCATCGGGCCTGTACCAGATTGCGCCCATGCACTGGGTGGGGCTGGCGCTTAAGAAAGCCATTCTGAAGGAAAAGCTGGAAGTGGGCGTCAACGTCAACGACCTGTTCAAAGGCTACCGGTACCGCTTCAGCACCGACATTAACGGCAACGTCAACGAGTTCGACCAGTACTTCCGCTGGCGCAGCGTGGGGCTCAGCCTCCGCTATAATTTCAGCCGCGGCGAAAAGCTTGACACCAAGCGGCGCAATAGCAGCCTGGAGGAGCTGAACCGGGCAAACTAAAGCGGGTTTTTGGTCCGCGTCGGGAGTAAAAGTTGAAAGAGGTAGCCGTGAAAATCAGCCCAGGTTTTCACGGCTACCTCTTTCAGCTTCATACAAAGCAAGTGAACCCGCTCTGAGCCGGCGGCAGCACCGCACAACCAGGCTGCAAAGGGCGTAGCCTAGCCAGCCATTTCCGCATTACTTGCGCTGTTAATCCGCAGGGGCTGCTCCTTCCGTAGGTCTGGAAAGCCTGTAGCCCGGTCGGGCGGTGGCGCCCTCGCTCCTGACTCGCCTTTATGAGGAAATTCTATCTGCTTCTGCTGGCTTTTCTGCTGCCCTTTTTCTCCAGTGCCCAGCTTACAACCAGTGCGTTTGAAGGACTGATACTAAACAAGGCAGGGGAGGCCATCCCCGGTGCCTCGGTGGTGCTTACCCACCTGCCCACCGGCACCCGCAGCGGCACGCAGTCGGACGCCAATGGCAAGCTCTTGCTGAACAACCTCAAACCGGGCGGCCCCTATTCCGTGCAGGTAAGCTTCGTAGGCTTCAAGCCGCAGGCAAAAGAAGAGGTATACCTGAGCCTGGGCAAGGTGGCCCGGCAAACCTTTACCCTGGCAGAAGCAGCCACCGAGCTGGGGGAGGTGGCCGTGACGGCCAGCAAAAGCGACCCGTTCACGGCCGACAAAAACGGGCAGGCCTACCACCTCAGCCAGCAGGCCATTCAGAACGTGCCCACGCTGAACCGCAGCCTCGGCGACCTGACCAAGCTCATGCCCCAGGGCAATAAGAACTCCTTCGGCGGCTCCAACTACCGGTTCAACAACCTGAGCATCGACGGCATGGCCACCAACGACGTGCTGGGCTTTCAGGAGCCGGCGAGCGGGGCGGCGGGCTCGGTGGCCTCGGGCACGCCGGGGGCGCTGGCGGGCACCCAGCCCATTTCCATCGATGCCATCGACGAGATTTCCGTGGTGATTTCGCCCTTCAACGTGACACTGGGCAACTTCACCGGCGCCAACATCAACGCCGTGACCAAAAGCGGCACCAACCAGCTGGCCGGCAGTGTGTACAGCTACGCCCGCAACCAGGTGATTACCGGCCCCAGCGTCGACTCCCTGCACACGCCCATCTCCCGCTACTACGACATTCAGTCGGGCGCCAGCCTGGGCGGGCCCATCCTGAAAAACAAGCTGTTCTTCTTTGGCAACTACGAAAACCAGCGCCGCGAAGAGCCGGTGCTGTATGCCCCCGGCGAAGCCGGCGCCAACGTGCCCCTGGACGTAGCCCAGCAGATAAGCACCGTGCTGCGCGAGCGGTACGGCTACGACCCCGGCACCTTCGGCGCGGCCAGCATTCAGCGCAGCAGCGACAAGTTTCTGCTGCGCCTCGACTATAACCTCTCCGACAAGCACCGGCTGAGTTTGCGCGACAACTTCGTGACGGGCTTTGCCGACAACCTCGAACGCTCGCCCATCGTGCTCAACTTCGGCAACCAGGGCTTCCGCCACCACAGCCGCACCAACAGCCTGGTGGGGGAGCTGAAAAGCACGTTCAGCAGCCAGCTCTCCAACCAGCTGATTGTGGGCCTGAACACGGTAGACGAGCACCGCAGCTACGAAGGCCGCCTGTTTCCGCACCTGGAAATCAACTACAACACCTCCACCAGCATCTTTGCCGGTACCTACCGCGAGGCGGCGGTGTACGGCTCCAGCCTAAGCACCACCCAGCTCACCGACAACCTGACGCTGTTTCGCAACCGCCACACCCTCACCCTGGGCACCAACAGCGAGCTGAACAACATCGAGTACCGCTTCCTGACGGCCTTTAACGGGCGCTGGCAGTACTCGTCGCTGGATGCCTTTCTAAACAACCGCCCCAACCGGGTGCGCGGGGTGTACAACACCGAAAACAACGGCATTGAATACAACAAAAGCCTGCCCTCGGCCAATTTCCGGGTGCTGCTGCTGAGCCTCTACGCCCAGGACGACTACCATGTGAGCAACCGCCTGACCGTGCAGCTGGGGCTGCGGCTCGACCTGCAGGTGCACCCCGACAAGGTGCCCGTGAACCCGGCCGTATTCAAAAATCCGGAGTTCAGCAAGTACCAGAACAAGTTCGGCGGCGTGCCCCAGCTCAATCCCCGCCTGAGCTTCAACTACGGGCTGAACGAGGCCAACACCCTGCAGCTGCGCGGCGGCTCGGGCCTGTTTACCGGCCGCATTCCCTTTGTGTGGTACGCCTACGCCCACTACATCTCCGGCAACCGCTACAACAACATCGACTACCGCCCCAGCGGCCCGCTGCCCATTGCCGAAGACCTGTCGGCCCTGCAGGCCCTGCAGCCAGGCATCGCCGAAATCAATTTGATTGACAACGACTTCCAGCTGCCCCGCGACTGGAAGTCGACGCTGGCCCTGGACGTGAAGCTGCCCTACGACATGACCTTCACGGCCGAAGGCCTGTACTCCCGCGTGCTGGCCGGCGTGCTGTTCCAGTCCATCAACTTTAAGGACAACAAAGCCACGTTTGCGGGGGCCGACAACCGCCCGTATTTCACGACCACGGGTGCGGCCTCCAAAATCGACCCGGCTTTCACCAACGTGTTTGTGATGAGCAACACCCGGCAGGGCTTCAACTACAACGCTACCTTCTCGCTGAGCAAGCGCATTCCCGACCGGCTGGATGCCTTTGCGGGCTACAGCTACGGCCGCAGCAAGGACATCGTGAACGGCGTGCGGGTGTCGCCGGCCGCCAACTACGAGTGGAACCAGGCCCTGGTGGCCAACAGCCCCGAGCTGGCTTACTCCAACTTCGACCTGCGCCACAAGTTCATTGCCAACGTGGCCTACCAGTTCCGGCTGGGGGAGAAGCTGCATTTCAATACCAGCCTGATTTACATTGCCCGCTCCGGCAGCCCATACTCCTACGTGTACGAAGGCGATGTAAACCGCGATGGCTCGGCCAAGAACGACCTGCTCTACGTGCCCCGCAACCGCTCCGAAATCAACCTGGCCGACATCACCAACGCCCAGGGTGCAGTGCTGGTGAGCGCCGACCAGCAGTACGCCCAGCTCGAGCGCTACATTGCCGGCGACGAGTACCTCGCGGAGCGGCGGGGGCAGTACGCCGAGCGTAACGGCGCCCGCACGCCCTGGACCCAGCAGCTGGATTTGCGCCTCAGCACCCGCCTGCCCCTGGCCAAGGCCCACCGCCTGGAAGTTACCCTCGACGTGCTCAACCTGGGCAACCTGCTGCACCGCGACTGGGGCCGGCAGTACTTCGTGCCCAACATCAACAACTCGGGCTATGCCCTGCTCGATTTCGTGCGCATTGCCAACAACCAGCCCGTGTACCAGTTTAAAAACCCCGCCGGCACGCCCTGGCAAACCGACCCCATCAGCTCCCGCTGGCAGGGGCAGCTGGGGCTGCGGTATTCTTTCCACTGAGCCAGGGAGTAGAACAACGTAGAGACGCAACATTTTGCGTCTCCGGGGCTGCGCCGTCTTGCGTTTTGTTATCATCGTTCCACGACGAGACGCAAAATATTGCGTCTCTACAAATGACCGGTAGTCCTTTGATATCCAGGTAGGGTACCCGATGACTCATACAGGCAAGCGCCTCATCTTACGCTGCCTAATTGCCGCCGGGCAACGTTTGGCGTCTGGCTTGTTCCTTTACAGGCGCTCTCGCGCAATTCGCTTTTCTTTTTTGCTTTCATGAAACACCTGTTTACTCTTTCCACCACGGTTATTTTGCTGGCTGCCGCCAGTCTGGCCAGCTGCTAGGCCGATAAAAAGCCAGCCGCAACCGAGTCGCTGGACAGCCGCTTCGATACCTACAAGAACTCCTTTATCGAAGAGCTGTGGCGCTACAGCCCCGAGTGGGCCGCCTCGCAGGGCTACCACAAGTACGACTCGCTGCTGGTGGTGCCCGACAGCGCCCAGCGCCAGCGCGAAGCCGTGTTCTACACCAGGCAGCTGCAGGCCCTGGGCAAGTTTGCCCCCGACAGCCTCTCGCCCAACAACCAGATTGACCACCACCTGCTTACCAACCAGCTGCGGGCTTTCCGCTGGTATGCCGATACGCTGCGCGACTGGCAGTGGAACCCGGCCCAGTACAACCTCGGGGCCAGCGTGGGCGACCTGCTTGCCGGCCGGCACTACCGCCTCGACCGCCGCCTGCGCAACATCTCCGATAAGATTTCGCGGGCCACGCTCTACTACGCCGCCGCCAAAAACAACATCCGCCAGCCCACGCGCGAGCATACCCAGCTGGCTATCCGCCAGAACCAGGGCGGCCTGGCCGTGTTCGGCGCCGCCCTGGCCGACTCGGTGCGTAAATCGGGCCTGAGCGCCAAAGAAAAAGAGGTGATGACCGAGCGCATTGCCACGACCCGGCTGGCCATTCAGAGCTACATCGACTTCCTGCAGAAAGACGTGCTGCCGGCCGGCGCCTTCCGCAACTTCCGCCTGGGCCGCGAGCTGTTTGCCGAGAAGTTTAACTACGACATCCAGTCGCGCTTCTCGGCCGAGGAAGTCTACCAGAAAGCGCAGCAGCACAAGGCCGAGCTGCTGCACGACATGGGCCGCCGCGCCGCGCGCCTGCACCCCAAGTACTTCCCCGGCCAGCCCGCCCCAGCCGATACCCTGGCCCTGATTGCCAAGGTCATCAACCAGCTCACCCTGAAGCACGCGCCCCGCGAGGGCTTCGTGGATGCCGTGAAGCGCCAGATTCCCACGCTGGTGCAGTTCGTAAACGACAAAAAGCTGCTCACCCAGGACCCCAGCAAGCCCCTGGTGGTGCGCGAGACGCCCCTGTACATGCGCGGCAGCGGCGCCGGCGCCAGCGTGTCGGCCCCCGGGCCCTACGACAAGGGCGCCAACACCTACTACAACGTGGAGCCCCTGCCCAAGGAGTGGACTGCCGCCCAGGCCGAAAGCTACCTGCGCGAGTACAACGACTACACCCTGCAGATTCTCAACATCCACGAAGCCATTCCCGGCCACTACACCCAGCTGGTGTACGCCAACCAGTCGCCCTCGCTGGTGAAGTCCATCTTCGGCAACGGCGCCATGATTGAGGGCTGGGCCGTGTACACCGAGCGCATGATGCTGGAAAACGGCTACGGCAACAACTCCGACGAAATGTGGCTGCTCTGGGACAAGTGGAACATGCGCACCACGCTCAATACCGTCCTCGACCATGCCGTGCACGTCGACAACATCAGTAAGGAGGACGGCATTAAGCTGCTCATGAGCCAGGGCTTTCAGGAGCGGGCCGAGGCCGAAGGCAAGTGGCTGCGGGCCACGCTCTCGCAGGTGCAGCTCAGCAGCTACTTCACCGGCTACACCGAGATAGTTGCGCTGCGTGAGGAGCTGAAAAGCAAGCAGGGCAGCTCCTTTGACCTCAAAGCCTTCAACGAGCAGTTCCTGAGCTACGGCAGCGCCCCGGTGAAATACATCCGCGAGCTGATGCTGCGCAGCAAGTAGTTTCTGGTTGCTCGTTTCTGGTTTCTTGATGTCGTTCAATACCCTTCACCCGGGAGCCAGAAACCAGCAACCAGCAACAAGAAACCAGAAACAAGCAACCACAATTCAGATAAACGTCGTAAAGAAAGGCCCACTCCTGCACGCACGGGAGCGGGCCTTTCTGATTAGCCATGACCGAAGAAGAGCGAAAATACGTGCACGACACCGACGACGAGGGGCTGCGCCGCTTCACCCACGAGCATATCAAGGTGTTTGCCAAGTTCACGTCCGACAACTGTGCCATCTGCAAAGCCCTGGCGCCGCCCTTTGAAAAGTTCGCCGACGACGAGCCCTACCGCAGCATCCTGTTCGTGCGCCTCGATTCCGACGAAAACCCGGTAGCCAGGCAGCTCATGAACGAGCGGGCCGCGCCCTTCTTCGTGAGCTACTGCCAGGGCCGGCTGATGGAGTGCGACACGCTCCAAAGCGAAGAAGACGTGAAAGCCCAGCTCGACCGCCTGCTGGCCGTAATGCCCATAACAGGGTAGCACCAACCGCAGAGGCCCGCCCTACCTTTGGGCATGTTTTTTCTGCTCTCCAAGCTGCTCTACTACCTCATCATGCCAGCCCTGTGGCTGGTACTGCTGCTCCTGCTGGCTTGGCGCAGCCGCGTGCCGCGCCGCCAGCAGCGCTGGCTGCGGGCCGCCGCCATCCTGGCCCTGGTGGGCACCAACCCGGGTCTTTCCAACGAAGCCATGCGGGCCTGGGAGATACCCCCCGTGAAGCTGAGCCAGCTGCCCGCGCAGGCCGATGCCGCCGTGCTGCTCACCGGCGTAGCCGAAGACAAGCTTCCCCACGACCGGGTGTACCTGGGCCGGGGGGCCGACCGGCTCACGCACACCCTCTGGCTCTACCGCGCCGGCCGCGTAAAGCGCATTCTCATAACCGGCGGCTCGGGCAGCCTGCTGGAAACGGCCCGCACCGAGGCCCGCGAGCTGGATATTCTACTGCGCATGTCCGGGGTGCCGAAGGAGCATATTCTGCTGGAAGAGAACAGCCGCAATACCCGCGAGAATGCGCTGTTTACCAAAGCGCTGCTGGCCCAATACCCCGAAATAAAGTCCCTGGTGCTGGTCGCCTCCGCCTTTCACCATCGCCGCGCCCTGGGCTGTTTCCAGCGGCTGGGCCTGCATCCCGTTCCTTTTCCCGCCGACTACCGCAGCGAGCGCCGCAAGCCCACCCCCGACTACTGGATTATTCCGTCTCCCAACGCCCTGGTGCAGTGGAGTCTGCTCCTGCACGAAGTGCTGGGCTGGAGCATGTACAAGGTGCTGGGCTATGCATGATTTTTTGATGTGCTGATGTGCTGATGAGGTGATTTTTGATGAGGCAATAAGAACATCATGCTGAGCTTGTCGAAGCATCTCTACCACGAGAGTAAACCCAATTGAAAAGGATGACTTCCCCTGGCAAGATGCTTCACTGCGTTCAGCATGACGTTCTTTTTTCCTTCATCACCTCATCACCTCATCACCTCATCACCTCATCACCTCATCACCTCATCACCTCATCACCTCATCACCGAAATTCAGCTACTCCGTCTTTCCCTTAGCCTTCGCTTCCTTCCCAATCCACACCGACTTCTGATTCACAAACTCGCGGATGCCCAGGTAGGAAAGCTCGCGGCCGTAGCCCGACTTTTTCACGCCGCCAAAGGGGAGCTCGTTCATGGACTTTACCAGGCCGTTGACGAACACGGCGCCGCTCTCGATTTCGCGGGCCAATTGCTCGCCTTTTTTCAGGTCCTGAGTCCAGATGGCGGCGCCCAGGCCGAAGCGGGAGTCGTTGGCCAGGCGCAGGGCATCGGCGGCGTCCTTGGCTTCCAGCACCAGGGCCACGGGGCCGAACAGCTCCTCTTCGTAGGCCCGCTGCCCGGGCTTCACGTTCGACAAAATCATGGGGCGGAACAAGGCCGAGCCGGGCTGGCTCTGCCCGCCGAATAGCTCCACCTTCGCGCCCTGGGCCACGGAGTCTTCTACCTGCCGGGTGAGGTCGTCGGCCAGGTCGGGGCGGGCCAGGGGACCGTACTGGGTGGCTTCGTCCAGCGGGTCGCCGGTTTGCATTTCCAGCAGGTGGCCTTTCAGCAGGCGAATGAATTCCTTTAGTACGGGCTTTTCCACGATAAAGCGCTTGGCGGCGATGCAGCTCTGGCCGGCGTTTATCATGCGGGCCTGGGCGGCGGTTTTCGCGGCCAGGGGCAGGTCGGCATCGGCCAGCACAAGGAAGGGGTCGGAGCCGCCCAGCTCCAGCACGGTTTTCTTGATGTGGCGGCCGGATGTGGCCGCCACCGCGCTGCCCGCGCCTTCCGAGCCCGTGAGGGTAACGGCCTGCACCCGGTCGTCTTCAATGAGCTTCTCCACCAGGTCGGAGCCAATGAGCAGGCTGCGGAACGCCGCAGGGGGCAGGCCGGCGTCGTGAAACACCTGCTCCAGGGCCAGGGCGCACTGTGGCACGTTGGAGGCGTGCTTGAGCAGGCCCACGTTGCCGGCCATCAGGGCCGGGGCCGCAAAGCGCACCACCTGCCAGAGCGGGAAGTTCCAGGGCATCACGGCCAGCACCACGCCCAGCGGCTGGTAGCTGATAAAGCTGCGGCCGGCATCGGTCTGGATGAGCTCATCGGCCAGGAATTCCTCGGCTTTGTCGGCGTAGAAGTCGCAGCAGGCGGCGCACTTCTGCACTTCGGCGCGGCCATCCACCACTGGCTTGCCCATTTCCAGGGCCATAAGGCGGGCCAGCTCGTCCTGGCGCTGGCGCAGCAGGGCGGCGGCGCGGTGCAGAACGCCGGCCCGGTGCGCGAACGTGGTGCCGCGCCATGCGCGGGCGGCTTTGTCGGCCTGGGCCAGGATGCGCTCGGTTTTCGACCAGGAGAACGCCGAAAAGCGGCGCAGCACGCGGTCGGTGTAGGGGTTGTAGGATTCGATGGGCATGGAAAGGAGCAGGCTTAAGAGGGAAGGGGCGAGCCGGCCAAAAAAGCCGGTTCTGGCTATTCCAAACTATGTTTAAGCGCGAAGGTTGCACAGTGCGGTAAGCTGGCAGGAAAAGGCATTCGCCCCGGCTGTTGGCAGGCTTGTCGGCAATGCTTCGGCCGTACCGGCGCCATCTGCTACTTTCGCGCCGGCTCTACCCTTGCTTCGCCCTGTCATTTTCTTCACTTTAACCCGTTCCCGTGTCCGATTCGCCCCCCATTTCGATTCCACCCGCTGCGGAGGAAGAGCTTGTCAAGCGGCTGCGCGCCCGCGACGAGTCTGCCATGACGCTGTTTTACGACCGGTACTCGGCGGCCCTCTATGGTGTCATCTTCCGCATTGTGAAAGCCGAAGACGAAGCCCAGGACGTGCTGCAGGAAGCCTTGGTCAAAATCTGGCATGCCTTTGCCAGCTACGACTCCTCCAAAGGCCGCCTGTTTACCTGGGTTATTAATATCTGTCGAAATCTGGCCATCGATAAAATCCGCTCGAAGCAGCACCGCGTAGGTAGCCGCACAACGGGACTGGACGACAGCCTGACGGCGCAGCGACAATCCGCGCCGACTACCTTCCGCCCCGAGCACATTGGTTTGCAGGAAATCACCAAACAGCTGGTTCCCGAGCAACGCCAGATTATCGACCTGCTCTATTTCGAAGGCTTTACCCAAAGTGAAGTGGCGGAAGAGCTCAACATCCCGTTGGGCACGGTGAAAACGCGTGCCCGTACCGCCATCAAATTATTAAGCAAACTGATTCGCTGATTCGCCGTGCCACACATCCAAGACTATATTGAATCCGGCGTGCTGGAGCTGTATGCGCTGGGCGAGCTGTCGCCCGCCGAGCAGGCCGAAGTAGAAGCCCAGGCCGCCCGCCACCCCGAAGTTCGCCGCGAGCTCCAGGAGGTGCAGGCCGCCCTGGGCCTGTACGCCGAAGCCCACGCCATGGTGCCCCCAGCTGGCATGCGGGAGCGTGTGCTGGGCCACTTCGCCGCCCACGCCCACGCGGCTTACGACACGGATAGCGCTTCGGTTGCCGTGCCCCCCGCCACCAGCAGCCTACGGGCTGAGGTAGACGAGATGACCCGCCCGCAGCCCGCCGCCGGTAGCCCTGTGGTGCGCCCCATGTCAACTGCGCCAGTAGCTGAAGAGCCCACGCGCCGCTCACTCTGGGCCATTGCTGCGTCTGTAGCCCTGCTGCTTAGCCTGATAGGCAACGCTCTGCTCTACAGCCGCTGGCAGGAAGCCAACACGAACCTGCTGGCCCTGCAGGGCGACCAGACGCGCTGGGCGGCTACCCAGGCCAGCTACCAGCAGCAGCAGGGCGAGCTGCGAGCCATACGCGAGCAAAACCAGATTCTGCGCAGCGACGAGTTCCGCGCCGTGGCCCTGGCCGGCACCCCGGCCGCACCCACCGCCAAAGCGCGGGTGCTCTACAACCCCGCCACGCGCAAAGTGTATGTCGACGTAAAAAATCTGCCGGCGCTGCCGGCCGGCAAGCAGTACCAGCTCTGGGCCCTGGATAAGGGCAAGCCTGTGGATGCCGGCATGCTGGCTGCCACAACCGTAGCTGGCGACAGCCTGCAGCAAATGAAGGACATCGCCAGCGCCCAGGCCTTTGCCATGACCGTAGAGCCGGAGGGCGGCAGCGTCAATCCCACGCTGAGCACCATGACCGTAATTGGAAATATTTGAATTAAAAGTTAAGAATTGCTAATTTAAAATTGGCGGCCATTGTGTTGTGTTTTTTCATGACCTTTGTTAGCTGATTCAACAAATAAGAGAATCAGAAGGCGAATTCCTTATACAAGGAGCCAGCCTTCTGATTTTTAATTCATAATTTTTAATTATCCCCATGCACGGTTCCATTTTCGCCCTCCTCAAACGCTACGTGCAGACGCAGTACGACCATAGCACCTGGGTTACCCTGACGGAGCTGTCGGGCCTGGAAACGATGGAGTATGATGCCAAGGAGGTGTACCCCGACGAGCACATCTATGCCCTGGTGGGCCACGCGGCCGAGCAAACCGGCATCCCGGCCGGCGAGCTGCACGAGAAGTTTGGCGAGTACCTGGTGCCCGACCTGATGTACATGTACCAGAAGCTCATCAAGCCCGAGTGGAAAACGCTGGACATGATTGAGCATACCGAAGGTACCATGCACGCCCGCGTGCGGCAGGAGCACGAGCACAATGCCCCGCCCGTGCTCAAAGTCACCCGCCTCAATGAAAACGAGCTGATTGTGGATTATGTGTCGCCGCGCCGCATGGGCGGCCTGGCCGTGGGCATCATCCGTGGGCTGGCCACCTTTTTCGACGAGGCCGACCGCATCGATGTGATGCCTACTACAAGTGAGGAGGGGGAGCGGGTCAGCATCCACGTGCGCCGCACCTAAGCCGGGCCCGGCCTGGCCACGGGCACTATTCCTTCTCACACCACCCGCTTTTTTCGCTTGACTGCCAATACGCACCTACTCATCTTTGCCCGCCGGCCCGTGCTGGGCCGGGTGAAAACCCGGCTGGCCGCCGGCATTGGCGATGCCGCCGCGCTGGCGGTGTACCGCGAGCTGCTGGCCCTTACGTAT
Source organism: Hymenobacter saemangeumensis (assembly GCF_039541835.1). Taxonomy (NCBI): domain Bacteria; kingdom Pseudomonadati; phylum Bacteroidota; class Cytophagia; order Cytophagales; family Hymenobacteraceae; genus Hymenobacter; species Hymenobacter saemangeumensis. The sequence continues at coordinate 13,316 of NZ_BAABGZ010000056.1, forward strand.
CAGGCAGTAGCCAATGCGGGAGCTCCGGCCACCGTCTGGCTGGCCGATGCTCAGGTGGCTGTGAACGCGCCCTTGCCCGAGTGGCCGGGACTGCCCTGGCAGCCCCAGCCCGAGGGCGACCTGGGCCAGCGCATGGAAACGGCCTTTGCCACCGCCTTTGCCGCAGGTGCCGGTAAAGTAGCCATTATTGGTACCGACTGCCCCGGACTCAAGGCCGGCCACCTGCAGCAGGCGTTTGAGCTGCTGGAAACCCACGACCTGGTGCTGGGCCCGGCCACCGACGGCGGCTACTACCTGTTGGGCACGCGCAGGCTGCAGCCCGAGCTGTTCCGGCAAAAGGAGTGGAGCACCGACCAGGTGCTGGCCGCTACCCTGGCCGACGCGAAACGACTAGGGCTCAGCGTAGCGCTTTTGCCGGAGCTCACGGATGTTGACACCGAAGACGACCTGCGGGCCTGGAAAGTAGCTATTTAGAGCCGTTCGGAGCTGCTGTGCGTAGCGCGGACTTTTAGTCCGCGAGGGCGCCCGAATTAGTGAGCTCGCTGACTAAAAGTCTGCGCTACTGATTGGCGTACCCTGACAACGAAAGCGCACTAAGCAGCTGGTGAGTGCCCAGCCCCGTCGCGCCTTAGCTCGTAAAGCAGCAGGCCTAGGCTCAGGCCATACTCCAGGCCCAGCAGCCAGAAATTTTCCTGGAAGGCAGGGGTACGGTAAGCGGCATAGGAAAGCACGGCCAGTCCGCCCCAGAGTAGCGCGTAGCGGAAGTTTGTGAATACGCTCAATGCCAGCAGGGGCGTGAGGTACCAGGGGTGAACGATGGTGGCGCAGAGGTAATATATGGTGAAGGCGAGCAGCAGTACTGCGGGCAGCCCGGCCAGGGTAGTGGCTTTTTCGCGCCAGGCCAGCCCCAGGAGGGCCAGCGCCGCTACAGCTCCCAGCGCCGGGCCGATAATGGCAATTTCATTATAGCCCTGGTACTGATACCCCAGCGCCCGGAGCAGGTAGTACAAGCTGGCGTTGAACTCAAACGTGCGGAAATAAAGCCCCAGGCTTTGACTGATGTGGAGCAATAGCTTAGCCGGGATAAACACGCTGAATAATAGAGCCAGCACGCTGCCCACTACCAGGCTGTAGGCCACAAATTTCCGCCTGCCCAGCCGCTTAATTAAATAGGGGAGCAGCAGCAGGGGCGTGAGCTTGGAGGCCACGGCTAAACCCAGGGCCCCGGCCGACACCAAAACCTTGCCCTGGCTGAGCAGCCAGATGGCCAGCAGGATGAAGAAGATAACAACGGCCTCAAAATGCAGGTTGCCCGTTAACTCTATGATGGCCAGCGGGTGCAAGAGGTAAAGCAGGGCGCGCGGCCGGGGCCGGCCCCAGCGGGCAAGCAGGCCAAGCAGCAGGGCGGCGCTACCGGCTTCCGCCGCCAGAATGAGTAGCCGAAGAAAAACCACGAAGCCGAGCTGGGAACTCGGAAACAGGGCGGCCCCGGCCGCAAATACCAGCTGCGAAACCGGCGGGTAAACGGAATAATAATTCGGAGAATTCAGCAGCGGGAAAATTGCGCGCAGCTCGCTCGCCAGCTCCGTGGAAAAGGGAATTGGCGGAGCCGCCGAATCCTGCGCCGCAATTAATTCATTGGGCTTAAATTCAAACGGGCTGACTGCATTGGCTGCCAATAGCCCGTCCCAGCGGAAGCGGTGAAAATCGTCGGATAAGGCCGGGGTTGCTGGCAGCCAGGCCAGCCGAAACAGCAGGGCCACCAGCAAGCCCGTGCGTAAGGAAACACGGACTTTAACCAGTACCAGGTAGCCGGCCATGGCAATGGCAAACAGCCCCAGCAGCTGCCCAAACTCCTGCCGGGGTGTGGCATAGGCCAGGGCCAGGTAAGCGAGCAGGGAAAGCCCCACCGCCACCACCGCCAGAAACCGGCGCCAGGCGCTCATCGGGCGTGGCGAATGGAATAGTAGCACACGGCCGCAAAGCCCACCGTGAGCAGGGTGTGGAAAGGCAGCAGGCCGGCGTCGCCGAAGTACAGCCCGGCGGCCAGGCCAAACAGGAAGTAGCCGGCCAGCAGGCCTTCCAGCGCCACCAGCCAGTTGAGGCCGCCGGTGCGGTAGCGCCGGGCCCCGGCGCGGCGGCTGCCCATCTTGGGCGTGCGGATAAAGGCCGTGCGCTGCCCCAGCCAGCCCAGCAGCACGGCCCGGGAGTTGTGCAGCGCCAGGCCCATGGACACGGCCAGGAACAGCAGGAAAAAGCCCGGATAGCTGCTGCGCCGCCCCTGGGGCTGGGCCAGCTTCCAGGCCGTGTAGTAGTAGTAGATAAGGGGCGTGAAGCCCAGCAGAAACACCGACGAGAGCTGAAAAACCAGCTTAAACTCCAGGTTGTGGGCCCGCACAAACACCAGCGGCACGCTGAGCAGGGCCATGAGCATAATCACCACGTACACGCTGCTGTTGAGCAGGTGAAAGGTGGCGTGCAGCTTGGTGCTCAGGCTCTGGGCCGAGCGCAGCACGGTGCCCAGGTGCTTGCGGGCAGTTTCGGCCGCCCCTTTGGTCCAGCGGAACTGCTGCGACTTGAGGGCGTCCATCACGGCGGGCAGCTCGGCCGGGGCCATAATGCCGGGGCGGTACACGAAGCGCCAGCCGCGCAGCTGGGCGCGGTAGCTCAGGTCCAGGTCTTCGGTGAGGGTATCGGTGTGCCAGCCGCCGGCGTCGGCAATGCAGCTGCGGCGCCACACGCCGCCGGTGCCGTTGAAGTTGATAAAGTGCCCCCCGGCGGTGCGGCCCACCTGCTCAATGAGGAAGTGAGCATCGAGGCCAAACGCCTGCAGGCGCGTGAGCAGCGACTCCTGGGCATTGAGGTGGCCCCAGCGGGTTTGCACCACGCCCACCCGCTCGTCCGGGTAGAAGTAGGGAATAGTGCGCAGCAGGAAGTCGGGCTCGGGCACGAAGTCGGCGTCGAAAATGGCGATGAACTCGCCCTGGGTCTGGTCCAGACCATAGCTGAGGGCTCCGGCCTTGAAGCCTTCGCGGCTGGGGCGGCGCACGTGGCTGATGTGCAGGCCCTGAGCCGCATAATGCGCCACGCGAGCTGCCGCCAGCGCTACGGTGGCATCGGTAGAGTCGTCGAGCACCTGAATGTGCAGCCGGTCGGCGGGGTAGTTCAGGGCCGCGGCGGCATCGATGACGCGCTCAACAACATTTTGCTCGTTGTAGAGCGGCAGCTGCACCGTCACGCGGGGCCAGGAAGCAGGGGCGGGGGGCTCAGCGGAGCTGGGGCCGGCATAGGCCCGCAAGGCCAGGCGGGTAAGCTGCCACTGGCCTACGCTAAAGCACAGAATAAACAGCAGGCAGGCGCCGTATAATCCCAACAGCAGGAGGGGCAACAGCGACATTAGCAGATGGAACGAAACACAGAAATTGACTTTGGGGCTACCAAGTTAGGCAGCCAGCGGCGCTACCTACGAGAAAGCTACCAGTAGCGGTAGATGGTCCAGAGAATTTTATAGCCCGCGCCCAGCGTGCCCCGGATGGTGCCCGACACCTTGCTGGTGCCGATGCGGCGGCGGTAGCGCACGGGCACCTCCACGATGCGCAGCCCCTGCCGGGCCGCCTTGATTTGCATCTCCACCGTCCAGCCGTAGGTTTTGTCGGCCATGCCCAGCTGCTGCAGGGCCGTGGTGCGAACGGCCCGGAAGGGGCCCAGGTCGGTGAACTGCCCGCCGTAGCGCAGGCGCAGCAGGCGGGTAGCCAGCCAGTTGCCAAACACCTGCTGGGGCAGCAGGGCACCGCTTTCGCGCTGGCCCAGGGCCCGGGAGCCGATTACCAGGTCGGCCTCGCCGCGCAGCAGGGGCGCCAGTAGGTCGGGCAGGTCGGCGGGGTAGTCGGAGTGGTCGCCATCGAGAAACACGATGATGTCGGGCACCGGCACTATCGGCGCCGCGTAGCAGTGGGCCATGCCGGCCAGGCAGGCGTAGCCGTAGCCGGGGCGGGGCTCGCGCAGCACTGTGGCGCCGGCCGCCGCGGCGGCCGCGCTGGTGTTGTCAGTAGAGTTGTTGTCGACCACTACCACTTCCTGCACCAGGCCGGCGGGAATTTCAGCCAGCACCAGGCCAATGGCATCGGCTTCATTGTGAGCAGGAATGATGACGCTGACGCGGGGAGAAGCAGGCAATTGAGACATGAAGCCGGAAAACAACTTGCCGCCCGCAAGGTTTGCCAGTGCTGCTACAGCGTAGCCGGCGGGCATGCTGGCGTTGCTTTATTTTGCCACAAAGATGCCCGCCGCCCCGTACAGTCCTTGCTTTCGGTACGCACGCATTCACCTTATTCCCCTTTCTATGCTTCAGGTAGGCCAAACCGCCCCCGACTTCGTTCTCAAAACCACCACCGGCACAAGCTTTCGCTTGAGCGAAGCCCGGGGCCGCCACATCGTGCTGTTCTTTTATCCCAAAGACAACACCCCCGGCTGCACCGCCGAAGCCTGCGCGTTTCGCGACGAGTACCAGGACTTCCAGGACCTGGGAGCCGAGGTGATTGGCATCAGCGGCGACAGCGAGGAGTCGCACCAGAAGTTCACCCAGAAAAACCGCCTGCCCTTTCCGCTGCTGGCCGACGTCGACAACGAGGTGCGCAAGCTCTACGAAGTGCCCCGCGCCATGCTAGGCCTCATTCCGGGCCGCGTCACGTTTGTGATTGACAAAAAAGGCGTCATCCGCTACATCTTCAACTCGAACAGCGCGGCTACCGACCACGTCAGCAACACCAAAAAGGTGCTGCAGGAGCTGGAGCGCTGATGCCCTGCATTCAGCTGCAAACATTCATTAAGGCGTCACCAACGGCCTGCTACCACCTGGCCCTGAACGTGCAGGCGCACCTGGACTCAACGAGCCACACTGGCGAGCGGGTATTGCAGGGGCCCAGCAGCGGCCAGCTACAGCTAGGTGATGTTGTCACCTGGGAAGGCCGGCATTTCGGCTTCCGCCAGCGCCTGACAGTGGAAATCACAGCGGCCACCCCTCCGGCTCACTTCCGGGATGAATTGGTCCAGGGGGCGTTCCGGCAGCTAAGGCACGACCACTACTTTGAGGCAGTGCCCGGTGGTACACTGATGCGCGACGTATTTGAGTTTCAGAGTCCGGCCGGGCTTATCGGAGAGTTATTTAACCGGCTTTTCCTCACGCGCTACCTTACGGAGCTGCTTAGCCGGCGCAATACGGCCCTGAAGCAAGCCTTGGAAGCACGTGAGCGCCCTTAAGTTTGCAAACCTAAGTTGCGGGGTATAGATGAGGCAGAAAAAAAGTCTGTTCGGCGTGAACAGGCTAGGTTTGAAGTATTCGACCCC
>NZ_BAABGZ010000057.1:0-19900 GCF_039541835.1 Hymenobacter saemangeumensis
CAAAAATGAGGTGGGTCGCACCCCAAATTTCGCCTCGTCGTGGAAGTCTTTTTTATTGGCACCCTACTTCCTAAACAGCTTCACTGCCAGCAATGTCCCAACGCAAGGTGCCAGCAAGCTGCTACTGCGTCCAGAGAGTTTAAGAAACCCGTCTATGAATCAAAGTTTACGAAACCGGTAAAATGGATGAGTTTCGTAAACTCATAAAACGGCACTTGATTTTTTCTTTTCCGGCGAAGTTTGTGTGCAATGGGAGGTCTCCTGGTTTGTTCACATCCTTGAGTTGTCGGCCGGCGTCTGCTGGTCGATGAGCAGCCCTGGCAAGCCAGGCTACCGCCGCCCGCTGCCAGCTTTGCCGCGCCCACCGGCCCCTTTGCTGCCCTTGTCCGCTGGCCGGCCCGATGCCCCGGTTGGACCGCTGCGCTTGGGCCGGTCTGGATTGGGGGCACTGCTCTTTTTGGGGCGGGGCGGGCCACCGGGGCCCGCCTTGGCCGGGCGCTTGCCGGGGGCACCGCCTTCCCTGGGCTTTTCCGGGCGGGGGCCCCACCAGCCGTTGGCCGACGGATTTTTTATGGAGGGCGGCGTGCCGGGCTTGCGCGGGGCGGCCCCGGCCGGCTTGCTGCCGGCACGCTTGCCACCCGAAGCATCTTCGGTGCCGCTGGACTTCTCCACCAGCTTCATCAGGCCGGCCAGCTCGGCTTCGGTCAGCTCGCGCCAGTCGCCCACGGGCAGGCCTTTCACGCTCACGTTCATGATGCGCACCCGCTCGAGCTTGGTTACCTCGTAGCCGAAATGCTCGCACATGCGCCGTATCTGCCGGTTGAGGCCCTGCACCAGCGTAATGCGGAAGATGAAAGGCGTTTCCTGCTGCACCTTGCAGGGCTTGGTAACGGTGCCCAGCATGGGTACGCCGGCGGCCATGCTTTCCAGCACCTGCGGCGTGAGGGGGCGGTCTACGGTCACCACGTACTCCTTTTCGTGGTTGTTGCCGGCCCGCAGGATTTTGTTGACGATATCGCCATTGCTGGTCAGGAAAATCAGGCCCGACGAGTCCTTGTCCAGCCGGCCGATGGGGAAGATGCGGGCACTGTGGTTGACGTAGTCCACGATGTTGCCACGCACGCCCGGCTCGGTGGTGCTGGTGATGCCCACGGGCTTGTTGAAGGCGATGTACACGTCTTCCTCGGCCTTTTTGGGCTCCAGCTTGCGGCCGTTTACGCTCACCCGGTCGCCGGGCCGCACCTGGTCGCCCACCTGCGCCGGCCGGCCGTTAATCAGCACGCTGCCCTCGGCAATGTAGCGGTCGGCCTCCCGCCGCGAGCAGATGCCGCTTTCGCTGATAAACTTGTTGAGGCGGGTGGCGTTGCTGGCTGGCATAGTCAGTGAATAGAGGAGGAAACGAAGCTGCAAGTTAGCCCCTGTCGTATGCGGCCGCAGCCGAAGGCCCGCCGGAAAAGGCTCCCCTCCCCCGGAGGGAGGGGCAGCGGGAGCGGTGAAGCCCCCAAAACTCAGCAATAACCCTGTTCGCCCTCACCCGTTTGCCCTAGCTCACCCTTTCCACACCTTATTGCTATGTCAGACAACAAGCCCACCTTCACCCCGCCCCAGACCCAGGACCAGCAGCCCGGCCTCGAATCTGAGATGACGCCCCAGCCCGAGTACATCCGCCCGGGCTATCAGGGCAGCGGCAAGCTGCGGGGCAAGGTAGCCCTCATCACCGGCGGCGACTCCGGCATCGGCCGGGCCGTGGCCGTGCACTTTGCCCGCGAAGGCGCCGACGTGGCCATCAGCTTCAAGCCTGAGGAAGAAGAGGATGCCTACGAAACCCGACAGCTGGTGCAGGCCGAGGGCCGCCGCTGCCTTACCCTGCCCGGCGACCTGCGCGAGGCCGGCTACTGCCAGGACATTGTGGAGCGCACCGTGCAGGAGCTCGGTGGCCTCAACATCGTAGTCAACAACGCCGCCGAGCAGTTCCCCAGCGACGACCTCACCGAAACTTCCGACCAGCAGTGGCTCGACACATTTGAGGTCAACTTCTTCTCCTTCGTGCGTGTGACGCGGGCCGCGCTCAAGCACCTTCAGGAAGGCGACAGCATCATCTGCACTTCCAGCATCAACGCCTACCGCGGCCACCAGCAGCTGGTCGACTACTCGTCCACCAAAGGCGCCATCACGGTGTTTGTGCGCTCCCTGGCCCAGCAGCTGGCCGACAAGAAAATCCGCGTCAACTCCGTGGCACCCGGCCCCATCTGGACGCCCCTCATCCCCGCCAGCTTCCCGGCCGAGAAAGTGGCCGTATTCGGCAAAGACACCACCATGAAGCGGGCCGGCCAGCCCTCGGAAGTGGCTCCGGCCTATGTGTTCCTGGCCTCGGAAGATGCATCCTACTTCACCGGCCAGACCCTGCACCCCAACGGGGGCGAGACCGTGAATACCTAGCCCGTTAAGAGTTATACTCGTCATAAAGTGAGTTGAGTAAATCGACTGGCGGAAGTAGAGACGCAACATTTTGCGTCTCGTCGTTGAACGATGAAAAATAGAACGTTCTACCGGCGCGGTCCCGGAGACGCAAAATGTTAGCTGCGCTGACCTTCGGTTGCGTCTCTACACCGTTCTCGCAAACCACTTCGTGACAAGTCTAGAAGCGAAAAGTGAAGAGTTGAAAGGCAGGTCTGCTTTTTAACTCTTCACTTTTCACTTTTAACTCAAAAATAACCTGCCTTCAAGCCTGGCCGTAAGCACCTACCGATGCTGTCATTGCCGCATCGTATCATTTTGCTTACGCTTACCATGAATACAAAATTGCTTTTGCTGGCCGCCGTGGCCCTTACCACCGCCGCCTGCCATCAGGAAAAACCTGCTGAAATTACGGCGGCCGTGCCCGGTGCCAGCCGCGACACGGCCGTGGTGGTATCCGACACCATCGGCTACCACGACGATGCCCGCCGCCTGACCGACCGGGTAGCTTCCGACCTGAAGCTGACCGACGCCGAAACCCGGCGCCGCCTCGAATACGCCTACTACACCCGTAACCGGCGCCTGGGCGAGATTGATGCCCGCTACACCAGCGACACCACCGGCAGCTACGCCGCCTACCGCACCGTCGACGACGATACCGACCGGGAAGTGCGCACCATCGTCACCAACCCAACGCAGTACCGCACCTACGAAACCAATCGGGAGCGCTACTACTATGGCGACGACGATAGGGAGGGTACTACTGCCACCACCACTACAACCACCGCCACTACCACGACACCCCACGCCAAGCCCCGGCGCCGTGCCCGCATTGTGAGCTATAAAAATGACGGCGGCGATATCAAGATTGAGTACTCCAACGGCACCAAAGTCAAGATTGACAAGGACGGCGACCGCAAAGTGAAGTACGCCAACGGCACCAAAGTCAAAACCGATGCCGACGACGGCGAAACCAAAGTGAAGCGCTAGGGTAGTTGGTGGGCTGATAAGACGTGTCATTGCGAGCGCAGCGAAGCAATCCGTCCTCTAGCACCCGGAAACCAGGTAAGCCCAGACCTAGAAAAGCCCCAATGCCAGCGCTGGCATTGGGGCTTTTCACATTAGATGGTTAGTCGCTGAGAACAGGACGGATTGCTTCGGCTTTGCCTCGCAATGACACGCCTCATCACTTCATCACCAAAAACGCCTACCAGCTATAGGAGCAGGATACGCCTGTGTAGGGCCCGTAGTTGAACGGTGCGTACTGGATTCGCTGGTGCCAGGGCTGGGGGCGGCGCGGCACGAAGCCGGTGCCTGGCTCGGCAGGAGCTTCCACGCGGGTGCGGCCGTGGCGCACGGCAATTTTGGCAAAGCCGTAGCCCAGGGCAATGCCCAGGGGATAGTCGGAGGCCCAGTGCACGCCGTTGTTGAGCATGGAATAGCCCAGCAGGCCGATAAGGCCGTAGCCCAGGGGGCGCACAAACTTATATTCCGGGTAGTTGTCGGCAATCACCGTCACCGTGGCCATGGCCGTGGCCATGTGGCCGGTGGGGTAGGCATCGAAGTTCGGCACCCGACTTTGGTATTGGGTAAAGGAAGGAAACAGGTGCCACTCGCCCCGGGGCTTGGTCGCCACGAAGGGGCTCTGCCGCCCCGTGCTGCGCTTGATGGCCTGCACCACAATGCCCGTGCTCAGGATGGACTCGCCCAGCTGCGAGGCAGTTTGGGCGGCGCGGTTGTCTTTCTTGATGATTCCATAGGCCATGAAGCCAGCCGCAGTGCCTAGGTGCGTCCAGCCATCGCCGATGTAGTAGAACGTGCTGTTGAGGTTGTCGGGCACGTTGAATTCCAGCGGCAGGTTGATGTCGCCGACCTTGAACGGAATATACACCAGGGTTTTCTGAGTGCTCTTGGCTTCCAGGTTTATGGCTCTGCCAAAATCCTGGGCCCAGTCCAGCAACACCTGGTCGGCCACCCACAGGGCCACCGAGCTCAGGCCTATGCCTACTATGGCCTTGGTATTTTCCTTGCGGAAAGCATAGCCGGGGTACTGCACCAGGTCGCGGGGGACGTGCAGCAGCCAGCGGAAGGGCTTGGGCTTTTCATAGTGCCAGGTAACGCCGGGCGCCACCTGGTAGTCGGTTTTGCGGGCGCGGCGCGGGCGGGCGCTGGAGTCGGCGGGCAGCGCAGAGGCGGATGTTTCTACGGCTGGCAGTGTATCGGCAGCTACAGGTGTAGGGAGGGGCAGCGTCGCCTCAGGTGCCTGCTGAGTAGAGTCCGGGGGCGTGGCGGGGGCCGCCATGGCCGCCGAAGCTAGGGAAAGGCTAGTGGATAGAGTTAGCAAAAGCCGCTTAAACGGATAAGCGCGGCCGTAAAAAATCGAAAGCATAGGGTAAAAAGTAGGAGCGCAGGTAGGGGCGGGGAAGGAGCAGCGGCAGGGCCCGCGCGGTGGCGGCTGCCGCGCCAGTAAGAGCACGAAAGCCAGCCGGCATTGCCGCTGCAAAGATAACCCCGGCGTAACGGGCGGGAAACCTGGTCCATTGCTGCTAATGACCAACCCGCGTCGCTGACATTTTAGCGGCGGCCCTGTATCTTTCAAGGGGCCAGCGTATGGCCCCCGGGCATATGCCCGGCTTGTTTACCATATCCTCCGCTTATGTCTGCTGCCACCGCTATGCCCCAGGCCCGCCCAACCAATGCCCCAACGGCTGTACCAGCTGCCAACCCGTTTCAGGCGCAGTTTGAGGCCTTGCGGCGGCACGCGCCCGCCCTGCGCCGCGAAGATGCCCAGGCCCGCGCGGCCCGCCTGCGCCGCCTGGCCGACTGGCTCAGCAGCCACCGCAGCGACATTCAGCAGGCCCTGTTTGCCGACTTTCGAAAGCCCGCCGAGGAAACTGACGTCACCGAAATATGGGCCTCGCTGGTGGAAATCAAGCACACCATCGCGCACCTGGCCCAGTGGATGAAGCCGCGCAAGGTGGGCACGCCGCTGTCGTTGCTCGGCACCCGCTCCTGGGTGCAGGTGGAGCCCAAAGGGGTGGTGCTCATCATCGCGCCCTGGAACTACCCGTTCTACCTGGCCGTCGACCCGCTGGTGTCGGCCATCGCGGCCGGCAACGCCGCCGTGGTGAAGCCCGCCGAGCAGACGCCCGCCACCTCGGCCCTTGTCCGGCGCATGTGCGAGGAGCTGTTCGCCCCCGAGGAGGTGCTGGTAGTGGAAGGCGGCAAGGAGGTGGCTACCGACCTGCTGGCTTTGCCCTGGAACCATATTTTCTTTACCGGCAGCCCGCAGATTGGTAAAATTGTGATGCGCGCCGCGGCCGAGCACCTCTCCGGCATCACGCTGGAGCTGGGCGGCAAAAGCCCGGCCGTGGTGGATGCTACGGCCGACCTGCGCGATGCCGCCGAGAAAATCGTGTGGGGCAAGTTCCTCAACGCCGGCCAGACCTGCGTGGCCCCCGACTATGTGCTGGTGCAGGACAGCGCCCAGGAGGCCCTGCTCACGGAAATCCGGGCCGCCATTCAGCGCTTCTACAACCCCGAGGGCGCCGGCACCGAGCAGTCGGAGTCCTTTGCCCGCATCGTCAACCAGCACCACTTCGGCCGGCTGAGCGCCCTGCTCGACGATGCCCGCGCCAAGGGCGCCACCGTGGCCGTGGGCGGCAGCACCAACCCGGCCCACAACTTCATCGAGCCCACGGTGCTGACCAACGTGCCCGAGGGGGCTGCCATTCTGGAAGAGGAGATATTCGGGCCGCTGCTGCCGGTGCTGTCCTACAAAACCCTGAGCGAGGCGGCCGGCTACATCAATGCGCGCTTTCCGCCGCTGGCGCAGTACGTTTTCACCAGCAGCGCTGAAAACCGCCGCTACCTGCTGGCCAACGTGAGTGCGGGCGGGGCCGCCGTGAACGAAACCATCATCCACCTGGCACATCCCGACCTGCCGTTCGGGGGCGTGGGCAATAGCGGCCTGGGCAAGGCCCACGGCCATGCCGGCTTCCTGGCCTTCAGCAACGAGAAGTCGGTGCTGCAGCAGCGTGTGGGCCTTACCGGCATTAAGATGATGTACCCGCCCTACACCAGCAAGGTAAAGCAGCTCATTGGCATGCTGATGAAGTATTTGTAGGGTCGGTGGGCTAACTTTGGAAAAAAGTGTAATGGGACACGCTGAGCAACAGAAGCGCCGCTATACGCCAGCCGAATACTTTGCTCTGGAGGAGCAGAGCGTGGTGCGTCATGAGTACTTCGACGGAGAGGTTTTTGCAATGGCTGGGGCGAGCAAAGCACATAATACCATAGCACAAAACCTGGTTATTGCTCTGCGCTCGGCCTTGCGGGGGCAACGCTGTCAGGTTTTTATGGAAGGCGTTCGGCTGGCTGTGCAGGAAAATTTTTATTACACCTACCCGGATGTAATGGTGAGCTGTGCCCCGGCTGATTTTCAAGATGAATACCTGGTGCGACAGCCGGTACTTATCATGGAGGTGCTTTCGCCATCCACGGCCGAGTACGACCGTACGGAAAAGTTCAGCCAGTACCGCAAATTGGCTAGTTTACAGCATTACATATTGGTATCGCAGGCCACTTGGGCAATGGACTGGTACCGCCGCGATGAAGCCGGGCAGTGGATTCACCGTCTGCTAACGGAGCCGGCCGATATACTGGATATTTCAGACTTAGGCTTACGCTTACCCCTGGTTGAGGTGTATGAAGCTTCAGGAATCGCTCCTATCCGCCTAGGTCCGCCAACGACACGATAAAGGCTGGCCTGCCTACCGTGCCCGCTGCTGCATCTCGGTCTGAATCTGCTTTTTCTTGGCCTGAAACTCCTTGTATTTTACCGCACCCAGCGTTTGCTTCAGCTGGGCTTCCGACGAGGCATTGATGCGCTTGAGCTCCGTCATCAGCGGGGCCGACTTGGGCGGGTGCTTCTGGCGCGCGGCATTTACCTCGGCCACTGTGTTGGCCAAGATGGAGCGCACTTTCGTGGTCTGCTCAGGGCTCAGAGATAGAGTGCTGGCCATCACGTCGGCCAGGTCGCGGGCCGCGGCGGGCGGGGTGGGCGAGTCTTCGGTGCGCACGGTTTCTACTACCGGCGCGGGGCGCCGGGCGCAGTCGGTGAGCACAAACAGGGAAAGGAGCAGGGCAGCAGCTAAGCGTAAGGAAGGCATGGCGTGGAAGTGGATTCCGGCCGTTTACGCAAAAGCAGAGGCAAGGGGCTGGGCGAGGCGTCGAACTACGCTACGGCCGTAGCCGGCCGGGCTTCGCTGGCCTTGCTGGCCTTTATGCCCTGGGCCGTATAGTGGGCCAGCGCCATGATGGTGAGCATGGGGTTGACGCCGCTGCAGGCCGGGAAAGCCGACGCGTCGGCCACAAAGAGGTTTTGCACTTCCACCGTCTCGCCGTTGGGCTTGAGGGGGTGGGTGGCGGCGTCGCCGCCCATGCGGCAGGTGCTCATCTGGTGGGCGCTGTAGAGGCCGAAGTGGTTGGGCTTCCAGCTCAGGTGGGGCAGGCGGGCCAGCACGTCGGGGTTTTGCAGCACGCCATCTTGCGCGTGCAGGGTGGGCAGGGTGCCGTGGGGCAGGTATACCGTGTGGGCTCCGGCCGCTACATGGATGCGGGCAGCCGCCTGCACGCCTGCCAGCATGTTGCCGCGGTCGAACTCCGACAGGCTGTAGTCGATAAGCGGGGCGCCGTGCTTGTCGATGCTCACGCGGCCGCCGTCCCGGTCGCGGGTGAGCACGATGAAGGAGCCCAGGTGGGCGGCCTGGCGCATCAGCTCGTGGTGCTGGCGGCCTGAGAGCCAGGGCAGTACCATGCTCAGCAGGCCCGGATGGGTGGGCGGCGTTTCGAGCTTGGCGCCGAAGTTGGTGCCGTGCAGCTGGGTGTAGGTGTCGTTTACCACGCTCATGCTGGGGCCGTGCCAGGAGTTCATGCGCTGGGGGTAGAGCGCGGCCACGGCTACGGTAGGATGCAGGTGCAGGTGGCGGCCCAGGTGGGGGTGCTTCAGGCCGCTGCGCAGCAGCAGGGCGGGCGTCTGAATGGAGCCACCGGCCACCACCACGCGCCGGGCCCGCACCCTGATGCGGTGCTGGCGGCCATCGGCCGCGGTGTAGCAGGCCTCGGCGCCGGTGGCGCGGCCCTGGGCAATGGTCACGCGCTCCACCCGGGTGTCGGGCAGGATGCGGGCGCCGTGCTCGAAGGCCGAGAGCAGGTAGGTGTTCAAGGTGCCCTGCTTGATGCCGAAGGCGTCGCCCATGGTGGTGTAGCCCAGGGCCTGGAAGTGGGCGTCGGAGTCGTCGAGGCCCTTTTCGTTGCGGGGAATGAGCTTTACTTCCTCGCCCAGCCGGGTCGAGCCGTCCCACAGGGCCTGGTTCTGGCCGTTGTGGCGCGGGTAGCTGGTGTTCACGCTCAGGGCGCGGGCCACGGCGTTGAGGCTTTCCTTGAATTCCAGCGTGGTGAAGTGCGGCACCTGGTGCTCACGCGCCCATTCCTGCAGCACGTAGTCGGGGGTGCGGAAGGAGCCGGCCCAGTTTACGGTGGTGCCGCCGCCCAGGCAGGAGCCGGCCAGAATACCGATGCTGCCGTCCTGGGTGGTGAGGGTGCCCTTGGCATCGTAGAGCTTGCCCAGCATGTCGACCTCGCGCTGGGTGAAGTCGCAGCCGTGGCAATAGGGCCCTTTTTCCAGCACCAGCACGTCGTAGCCGGCCCGGGCCAGCTCGCCGGCAATTACCCCGCCGCCCGCCCCCGAGCCAATGACCAGCACTTCGCAGTCGTACTCGGTATCCTGGCTGGGCTGCAGGGGGCGAATGGGCCGGGGCGTGTCCACGGGCTTTTCCAGGGGGCCGGGGTAGCCCAGGCCGCCCCAGGCCGCGGGCAGGTCGACCTGGCTGCCGCCGTAGTAGAGAAAGGTACAGAGCTTGCGCAGGGCATGAAAGGCTTTGCGCAGCTGGGGCAGGTTGGACGAGGCCCAGCTTTGCAGCAGCTGCTCGCGCTGGGCAGCATCTAGTTTGCGAAAGGGCTTGAGCGGCCCAAACCAGGTGAGGCCCAGCACCGGCTTCTCCAGCAGGTCGAGCAGCTGCCCGAACTCGGCCTGGGCGCCCAGGGGCTGCTCCCGGATGGCTTCTTCCAGCTTGCTCACGTCCAGGCCCTCGGAGCCGGCCGGGCTGCCTTCGGCCAGGGGCGGAATGAAGGTGTCGGCGAGGGCGTGCAGAACGGCGGTGCGGGCGGGCGTGAGGGCAAACATAAATCGGGCTTTTTGCGGGGAAAAAGGTACGGCTTTTTTATGAAAAGTAGTAGGCGTGCCGAATAGTTTTGCGCGGTTATTATTCAGCTGCGCCCCCTGTGGCTGAATTCTTTGGTGAAAAATGGGAGGGCCTATTTACCCGGGCCGCTATGGTTGAGCCGCGGGCCGGCGGCAACTTCGGCCCCTCTGCCCGGGTAAGGAGGCTAATTTTGCGCCGCTTCAATCTTGAATTACTAACGGCCAGCTAACCGCTGGCACTCCTGCCATGGCCCGTTTGGTTCGTACCCCGGAAACCCTGCACCGCATTCATTTTCAGGACTGCGACATGCTGGGCCACCTCAACAATGCCCGCTACCTCGACTACTTCCTGAACGCGCGCGAAGACCACACCACCGAGCACTACGCCATGAACCTGGGCAAGCTGGCCCAGGAGCAGCGGGCGGCCTGGGTTATTACCAAGCACCACCTCAGCTTTCTGAAACCGGCCCGGCACGGGGCCCTGGTGCGCATCGGCACCCAGCTTATTCACTTCGACAACAGCAACCTGGTGGTGGAAATGCAGATGCGCTCCGAAGACGGGCAGCGGCTGCTGGCCCTGCTCTGGTCGGAAATGACGTTTGTGCAGATGCCCGCCGGCACCCGCCTCGACCACCCCGACGAGCTGATGGACCTGCTAAATGAAATCGACGTGGACGAGGTCGACTACGACCCCGACGGCTTCGACGAGCGGGTGAAGCTGGTGCGGCAGCAGCTAAAGCAGAAGCGGCGCGACACGGGCAAAGGCGACTAACTTGAGGGCCTCCCACACCTGCTGCATGAAAAAGCCCCGCGTACTGCGCCGAGCCAGGCTTGGCGTGCTGGCCTGCTGGCTGGGCGTGCTGCTGGCGGGTGGCGCCTGCCAGCCCCAGGACCGGGTAATTGTGAACATCCGGGGCAAGCGCGAGCTGCGGGCCGTAGCCGCCGTGGCCCAGGGCCAGCTTACCCCGGCGCTGTACGACACCGACTATACGCTGGTGGGCGAAATGGCCTTGCTGAGCGCCGTGGTGTACGCAGGCAAAAAGCCCCCGGGCAACCGGCCCGACTACCAGCGCGACCAGCAGAAGTACGCCCAGGAGCGGGCCCGGCTCTCGGCCCTGGGCTGGCGGCCTTTTCCGTTTAGCTACCGCCTGCAGCCCCCGGAGGGCGAGTACATGGGCGGCGGACTCACCTACGACGTGTGGGTGAAAGCCGATTCGGGGCGGGCGCCCCTCGCTGCGCTGGTATTCCGCGGCACCAACTTCGGCGAGCTGGCCGACTGGCAGGCCAACTTCCGCCCCCTTACCAACACGCCGGGCCTGTGGGACCAGTACGAGCAGGTGCGCGACCTCACGCCGGCCCTCGTAGCGCGGCTTGATGCGGCCTACGGGGGGCAGCAGCGCATCTTTGCCACCGGCCACTCCCTGGGCGGCGGCCTGGCCCAGCACGCCGGGTACAGCTGCGGCCGCATCGAAAAGGTGTTTGCCTTCAACACCTCGCCACTTACCGGCTACTACGACTTGCCCAAAGCCGAGCGGCAGGCTTATACCGGCGGCCGCCGGGCTTTCCTGGTGTACGAAAGCAACGAGGTGCTCTCGGTGCTGCGCTTTGTGCCGGGCTACCTGCGCAACCTCTGGAGCAAGGGCGACGTGGTGCTGCTGCGCTATAACTTCTCCTCGCAGTTTGAGGCGCCCCGGCCTTTTCTGCAGCACGGCATTCAGCGCCTGGCGCGGGGGCTGCACCGCCCGCCCGAGCCGCTAGCGGAAGCCGCCGCGGTGCAGCATGCGGCCCCCAGGCCAACTCCTGCCAAGCTCAAGCGTAGGTACTAGCGCAGGAACACGCCTGCCCTTTACTACCTACCACACCTATGAGCATATTTGGCAGCGACAAACTGAAAGGCAAGCGAATTGCCATTGTGGCCACCGACGGCTTCGAGCAGTCGGAGCTGGACGAGCCCAAGAAGTACCTCGAGGGCGAAGGCGCCGAAACCCACGTCATCTCCCTGAAAAGCGGCGCCATCAAAGGCTGGGACGGCCCGGCCAAGGACTGGGGCAGCAAGGTCGACGTCGACAAGGTGATAACCGAGGCCCGGGTGGCCGACTACGACGCCCTGGTACTGCCCGGCGGACAGATGAACCCCGACGTGCTGCGAACTGACCAGGACGTCGTAAGCTTCGTGGGCGAGTTTATGCGCTCGGGCAAGGTAGTGGCCGCCATCTGCCACGGCCCCTGGCCCCTGATTGAAACCGGCCTGGTGCTAGGCCGGCGCATGACCAGCTGGCCCAGCCTGAAAACCGACCTCAGCAACGCCGGCGCCCTCTGGGAAGACTCCGAGGTGGTGGTCGACAAAGGGTTAATCACCAGCCGCAAGCCCCAGGATATTCCGGCTTTCAACAAGAAAATTGTGGAGGAAGTGCTGGAAGGCCGGCACGAAGCGCGCAGCTAGGAAAGCCAGCGCTTATCTGTAAGCCATAAAAAAAGGACGTCCGGGTAGGACGTCCTTTTTAGTGGAATGAGCACGCAGGGCTTATTGGGTAAAGCCAATGCCGATGTACAGCTGGAACACGTTGTTGTACAGGTCGCTGTTGGTGAACTTGCCGGAAGCCAGGTTCGCTACTTTAGCGCCGTTGTCGCCAAAAATCTTACCTAAGCTGCCCACGTAGCGGGCCCCCACACGCGCCGGTCCCACGCGGGCTTCGGCACCGAGTACGCCGCCGAAATCAAACGAGTTAAGCCCGTTGCTGTCGAAGTCCAGGTCCTTGCCTTCTTCCTCGGCTTTTACCAGCAGCGAAACCTGGGGACCCACGTGGAAGCTCAGGGTTTCGGTGACGTTGCCGACAAACATCAGCGGCACGGACAGATAATCCATTTTGTAGGTCTGCCGGCTACCGTTCGGGCCGGTATTAGCCGAAAAGCCTTGGCGCGAATACAGCGCCTCCAGCTGAGCAGAGGCAAACTCGTTGAAGCCGAACTGCCCGTATATGCCCGTATGGAAGTCGCTACGGGAGTTGCGGTCGATGCCTTTGATGTCGTCGCCGCGCAGGCCGCTCAGGTTGTAGCCGCCCTTAACGCCGAAGCCGGTGTTGCGCGACTGCGTGGTGCCACCGCCGGTATAGTCTTTTGACGACAACTCGCCGCCGGCACGGGCCTGGGCAAAGGCTGCCGGAGAAGAAACCGCAGCCAGGAGAATGAATAGGAGTATCTTTTTCATGGGTGAAAGAGGAAAGGAAAGGAATAAGGCAAAGCGTGAGAAGTATATTATTCCCACGTCTCACTATACTTTACCGGGGCCAGAAGGTTGCCATTGCGCAGGTATCACGAGAGTTTTTTATAAAAAACAGCACGGGAAAGTGCAGCGCTGGCTTTATCTTTGATGCCCCGCACCGGCCCGCCGGTTCGGCCCCGGGATATTAGCTCAGTTGGTTCAGAGCACTACCTCGACAAGGTAGGGGTCGTAGGTTCGAGCCCTACATGTCCCACCAGAAAAGCCCTTTTTCCGCCCGGAAAAAGGGCTTTTTTCATAAACGCCCCTGCTGGTGCATTTCATTGCAGCTCCTTTATGCTCTCCATTGCCTTTGCGCCCTGCTACGCCCACCCATTGCCGGCCGGCCACCGCTTCCCCATGCTGAAGTACGAGCTGCTGCCCGAGCAGCTCCTGCGCGAAGGCACGGCTTCGGCAGCCGACTTTTTTGAGCCCACACCACCGCCCCTGGCCGATGTGTTGCTGACCCACGACGCTACCTACTACGAGCGGCTGCGCAGCGGGCAGCTTACGCGGCAGCAGGAGCGGGCCACGGGCTTTCCCTGGTCGCCGGCTTTGTTTGAGCGGGAGGTAACCATTCTGGGCGGCACCATTGAGGGCGCCCGGCGGGCCCTGCGTAGCCGCGGGGTGGCCCTGAACGTGGCCGGCGGCACCCACCACGCCTTCCGCGACCGCGGCGAAGGCTTCTGCCTGCTCAACGACCAGGCCGTGGCGACCCACTGGCTGCTAACCCACGAGGCCGCCGTTAGAAAGGTATTGATTGTGGACCTCGACCTGCACCAGGGCAACGGCACGGCGGCCATTTTCCGCCACGAGCCCCGGGTATTCACCTTTTCCATGCACGGCGCCCGCAACTACCCCGCCCGCAAAGAGCAGTCGGACCTGGACCTGGCCCTGCCCGACGGCACTGGTGATGAGGAGTACCTGGGCCTGCTGGCCGACACCCTGCCGCGCCTGCTGGAAGAGGTGCAGCCCGACTTCGTGTTCTACCTCGCCGGGGTCGACGTGCTGGCCACCGACAAGCTGGGTCACCTGGCCCTGAGCCGGGAGGGCTGCCGCCGGCGCGACGAGCTGGTGCTGGGCCTCTGCCAGCGCCACGGCCTGCCCGTAATGGTTTGTATGGGCGGCGGCTACTCCGAGCGCATCGCCGACATCGTGGAAGCCCACGCCAACACGTTTCGGGTAGCCGCGGGGCTGTGGGGATAGGCTTAGGTATTAGGTATTAGGTATTAGGTATTAGGTATTAGGTATTAGGTATTAGGTATTAGGTATTAGGTGCTTTCAAACAAATATTAATCTCTAAAACCTAAAACCTAAAACCTAAGCCCTAACACCTAAAAAACCACCTGCCAGCGGAAGGCCCAGCGCCAGCGCAGCTCGTAGCGGGTAATACCCGCTCGGGCCAGCAGTTTTTCCCAGTCGGCCTGCCGGAAGGAGCGGGCCACCGACAGGGGGGCGTCGTGCTGCACGAGGTAGGAGCCGCGAAACAGGCGCGTGAGCCACTTAATGCTGTGGTAAGCCAGCCAGTGCCGGTGCAGGTCGTTGACAACTACTGCCACCCGCGCCTGCTGCTGCCAGCTGCGCAGCAAGGGCACCAGCTCCTCGTCGGTGAAATGGTGGCAGAACAGGCTGCAGGTGACGATGTCGTACTCCTGGGCCTGGAAGGCCGGGGAGAAGATGTCGAATTGCTGGTAGCTGATTTCGGGGAAGCCCTGGCTTTTGCTGCGGGAGTAATCCAGCATAAAAGCGTTGGCGTCGATGCCGGTCAGCTCCACCGCTACGGCGTTTTTGCGGGCCCAGCGGGCCACGTGGCGCAGGGTGTCGCCGCCGCCGCTGCCCAGGTCGGCCAGGCGCAGGGGGCGGCCGGCAGGGAAGCGTGGCTTGAGCCGGTCCAGGGCATGCAGCACCGGCGCGTAGCCGCCCAGCCAGGTGTTGATGGTTTCGAGCTCGTCGAGGTTCTGCCGCAGGGCCTCATTGGCCAGGGTCAGGTCGTCCATCAGCTCGGGGCCGGAAGCTCGGTGGTGTAGCAACAACAGACGGTGAACAGTTAGCAGTGAATAGGTAGCAGCGGCAAAGAACCTGATTATTCAACAGCCGCCAAAACGGCTGCTTCCTGATGAGCCGCTGCGGGTTGTTCATTGCGCACGGCCAGTTGCAAAAGCACGGCCTCCATGGTCAGGCCCGGGCCAAAGGCAAAGCTGAGCACGGGGGCGCCGTTGTCGGCCGGGCTGGCATCTTCCAGCAGCTCCTTCAGCACGTACAGCACCGTGGCCGACGACATGTTGCCGTAGTTGCGCAGCACCTGGTAGGCGTAGCGGTTGTCGTGCTGGCTGAGCCCGAGCGCGGCTTCAATGGTTTCCAGAATCTTGCGTCCGCCGGGGTGGATGGCAAAGGCATGAATGTCGGACAGCTGCACCGGCAGCTGGGCCAGCAGGCCATCGGTAAGGGTGCGAATGCCCTTCTGAATCAGCTTGGGCACGTACGACGACAGGGTCATCTCAAACCCAAAGTCGTTGATGTGCCAGGCCATGTCGTCGTGGCCGTCCGGCTCCAGGGCGCAGTGAAACGCCTGCAGGGCCAGGCTGGGCGTGGGGCCGGGCAGGGGGCGGGGCAGCACCAGGCAGGCCGCGGCCCCGTCGCTGAACAAGGCATTGCTCACCAGGTGGTCTTCCTCCCGGCTTTTCTGAAAGTGCAGGGTACAAAGCTCCACGCTCACAATCAGCACCCGGGCCGAGTCGTCGGCGCGGCAGAAAGCGTCGGCCAGCTTCAGGGCGTTCATGGCCGCGTAGCAGCCCATGAAGTTGACGCAGGTGCGCTTTACGCTGGTGGGCAGGCCCAGGGCCTGCACCAGCTCAATATCCAGCCCCGGCGCGTACATGCCCGTGCAGCTCACCGTCACCAGGTGGGTAATGGTATTCAGCTCGATGGCCGGTGCCTGGCGCAGGCAGTTGCGCACGGCATCCAGCGCCAGGGGCAGGGCTTCGCGGCGGTACACGGCCATGCGCTGGCCCACGCTGGGAAAAGGCTCCAGGTCGGGCGTGTTGGGGAAGAAGGTAAAGCTGCCGTTGCTGCGGCCGTAGTCGGGCAGCACGGAGTAGCGCTGGGCGATGCCCGACACCCGGTAAAGGGCCCGCAGCTTGCGCGTGTCGTCGTCGCCCAGCTGCAGGGCGCGGGCCATAAAGTCGGCAATCTGGGGCTGAGCGATGCAGTGGGCAGGGGTGGCGGTACCAATGGCACCTAAGTAACTCGACATCCGGGAAAGGGAATAAGGACAGCGCCGTTTGGGTAGCAAGGCTGGTCGGCGGAAGGATACAAACAGAACTGTTGGCTAGGTACGTTGTTTAACGCCGAAAGGAAAGCCCAGGCCAAAAAAATGTAGGTGGCCTTAAAAGGGCTGGCCGTGCGTGCGCCGCATCAGGGCCTGTACCGCTGCGGGCCAGAAGCGCAGGCTGCCCACGGCCAGCTCACTCAGGATAGGGGCGCCAAACAGGCCTTGCACGGCCCGTCCCACGCGCAGGCGGCTGCCAAACTGCTGCCGCCAGTGCCGGGCGTAGCTGTCCTCCAGCGCGCTGCGGCTCTGGGGCGTCGTCAGAAATTGGTGCACTTCGGCCGCGGCCAGGGCGGCGCCGTGCAGGGCCATGGCCATGCCGTTGCCACACAGCGGGGTGATAAGGCCGGCCGCGTCGCCGCACATCAGCACGTGGGCTTCGACGGGCTGCTTGGGGGCAAAGGAAATTTCGTTGATGACTTCCGGCTGGGGGTAAAGCACCTCGGCCGCGTTGAAAACCTCGCGCAGGCGGGGGTTGCGGGCCAGCACCTGCTGCTCCAGCGCGGGTATGCTGCCGTGCTGCTTAAGGTTGGCGCGGGTGGTGAGGTAGCAGAAGCAGAGCTTGTCGTCTTCAATGGCCGAGATGCCGGCGTAGCCATCGGCGAAGTTGTGCAGGGCAATAACGTTGCGGGCAAAGCCGGGCAGGCGCAGGTGGTACTTCACGCCCAGGTAGGGGGAGCGCTGCTGAAAAAACGCCCGCTGCAGCTGCCGGTCGAGGTTGGCGCGCTTGCCGTAGGCGCCCAGCACCACCCGGGCCCGCAGCTCCCGCCCATCGGCCAGCCGCACCAGGTGCTCGTCGGCCGCGGCGTCGAAGGCCACCTCCGTCACGGTAGCCGGCAGGTAGAACGTGACGCCCAGCGCCAGGGCCCGGCGGTAGAGAAAGTCGTCCAGGGCATAGCGGCTCACGCCGAAGCCGCCCAGGTCGAGGGGCGCGTGCAGCAGGCGGCCGCGGGGCGACGACAGCTCAAACCGCTCGATGGCAGCCGGGCCCAGCGGGGCCGGGTCGGCCCCAAGCCGCCGCAGATAAGGCAGCACCTCGTTGCTCACGTACTCGCCGCACACGCGGTGAAAGGGGTAAGCTTTGCGCTCTACCAGGGCCACCTGATGGCCGCGGCCGGCCAGGTCCAGGGCCGCGGCCAGCCCCGCCAGCCCGCCGCCAATTAGAAGCACTTCCATCTATTGAGCTGGGAAAAAGCCCTCTGTGGTAGAGAAAACTTGTGGGTTCATCGAAGATATTGAATGCTTTCTTAGGCTAAACGGCTCAGTTGGCGTACCTTTGTAAAACCAAAATAAGCGCTTGTCGTTTAGTGAAAATCGCCAGCGGTGTTCTTACACCCTCTAACTTATAATATGATGCAACGCATACTCATACTTTTCGCCATCCTCAGCCTCGGCCTTGGCCCCGCGCTGGACTTAATGCCCCGGGCTACGGCAGCCCCGGTGCACCGCCCGGTGCAGCGGCCCGGTGCCGATGAAAAAACCCTCGTTATCTACCCCAACCCCACTACGGGCATTATTCATCTTACCATCAACAACCTGGAAGGTAAGAAAGTAGAGCTGAGCGTCCTCAACGTAATCGGTACCGTTATGTACCGTGAAACCCTGACGGAGCTGAACGACCGGTACACGAAAACCCTGGACCTGAGCAAATTCGCCAACGGCTTGTACTATGTAAAGCTGGAGTCGGAAAAGAACAGCCAGATGTGTAAGCTGGTGATTCGCTAGCCTGACTTCCTGATTGCCAGAAACTAAAAAAGCAGCCGAAAGGCTGCTTTTTTTTATGCCGTGAAGGGCCGCTTATTTTACCCGTACCCGAACCGGAGCCAGGGTAGGTTTGGGAGTGCACATCGAGTTGAATACCAGCAAGGCCGGAGCCAGCAGCAAGCCAAGGGAAAGTAGTAACATAAATAAGCAGAAAAGTATGAGAGATGATGCCGCCGCTACGGACGCCGGTTATGATTTTCAACCAAAAATAAGGCCGGCAGGTTCACCCTCCTAGCACTTGTTGCCGACTATGAAAAATAATATTTGACCGGGCTGCTCGCTTCGTATTTCGAATTTTGCACTGTAAGAATTTTAAAATGTGTTGTTCGCGGGGCGCCTGGATTCGCCCTGGCGGCAGCGTGCTCTGAGCTGCCTTTGCCCTTGCGCAGGATGCTTGTTCTCAGGGCAGAAAAGAAACCAGGCAGGCGGCCATTCTGGCTACTGCAGAACGGCTGGGTCCGGGGGCAGGCGAAGCAGCGCCTGCACCACGCGGCGGGCATCGGGGCCGGCGCCGTTGAGCAGAGCCGAGCGGCGGCTGTCGAGCCACTGCAGGCCCAGGAAGGCAATGCCGGGAGCCTCCGTCAGGCCGCGGTGGTGCCGCGGACTGCCATCGGGCTGCAGAATGGGCAGCTGCAGCCAGGAAAAATCGGGACGGAAGCCCGTGGCCCACACCACGGCCTGCAGGGGCGGCGTGCTAGCCAGCCGGCCCTGTAGCGACCCATCGGGCAGGGCCCCCGTGGCCCGGCCCATAAAATGGGCATTGGCGAAGCCGCGCAAGCGGGTCAGGTCGCCGCTGACAACGGGCTCGGGCTGCTGGTGTATAAAGCGGCCCAGCCGGGTGTGGCGCGGAATGCGGATAAGGCCAAACAGCAGCAGGGCCGACCAGGTCAGCTGGTTGTTGGGTACGGACGGGGTTTTCTCATCGAAAGCCACAAACACCGGGCGGCCGGTCCCGGCCAGGTCGGCGGCAATCTGCAAGGCGGAGTTGCCGCTGCCTACCACGGCCACCGGGCCCGCCCCGGGCAGCTGGGCCGGCCGCTGGTACTGCTGGCTGTGCAGCTGCAGTACCGAAGAAGGCAGGTGAGCGGCAAACGCTGGAATGGCCGGCCCCGAGTAAGGTCCGGTAGCAATGATGACGCGCCGGGCCTCGTACACCGTGCCGGCTGCCGTGGACACGTGGTAGCGGCCATTCGGGGCAGCACGCAGGCGCTCTACCCGCTGGTTCAGCGCAATAGGGAAGCGGAAATGGGCGGCATAGTCGCGCAGGTAGGCCGCGGCCTCGTCTTTGGAGGGGTAGTGCAGGCGGGGGCCGGGCCAGGCGTACCCCGGCAAGCCACTCACCCAAGCGGGCGAAAAAAGGCGCAGCGAGTCGTAGCGCTGGCTCCAGGAATACCCGACGGCCGGCGCGGCATCGAGCACACAGAAAGCCACTCCGGCCTGCTGCAGGTAGTAGGCGGCCGCCAGCCCGGCCTGGCCGGCCCCAACAACCAGGGTATCGAAGCAGAGAGGGGCAGTAGCCAGCGTCATGGAAAGAAGGTAGGAGGGCGCAAGCTACAAAAGGCGCCGGATGCCGGAAGGGGAGAGGGGCTGCCGCAAATCGGAGGCAGGGGCCGGAATGCGGGTGCCCACAAGCAGCAGCCGGCTGGGAGCCAGGGCGGCCAAGGTTCCATAACAGCAGGAAGCCCTGCCAACAGGGTTGGCAGGGCTTCGTGTGGGTCTTAACAAAAAGCGAGGCTTACTGCGCTTCGCTTCGCAGGAGTCGGATGGTGTGCTTGCCGTCGGCGGAGCGGGCCAGGTAGAGGCCGGCGGGCAGGTTGGCGGCGGGCTG
>NZ_BAABGZ010000058.1:0-20428 GCF_039541835.1 Hymenobacter saemangeumensis
ACGCCGGCCGTGGGCAGCTGGAACTGCACCTGCTCGCGGAAGGGGTTGGGCGCGGCCGTCAGCTCCACCGGGCGGGCGCTGCGACCAGCCAGCGGCGAGCCAAACACGCGGAAGGTCAGGGTGCGCGTTTCACTGCCCTTGATGGGGCAGGCGTCGTCTTCTACGGTTACGGCCACCCGGTACAGGCCGTCGCGCAGCGACAACGGCGGCGTGAACGTGAGGCGGGCCTGACGAGCCGGCAGCTGCATCAGCTGCATCAGCTGCACGCCCGGCAGGGCATTGTAACCGATGCTGTACGTCAGGTTCTGACCCGCGTTGGCATCGGTGGCAGCCAGCGTCAGCACCAGCGGCTCGCCCGACTGCACCGGGATAATCTGGTTCAGGTTTACGGTGCGCGACGTGGTGCCAACCTGAATGGTGCCGGTGGGGGCGATGTTGGGGTTGACGTTGGTGCCGCAGTCGTATACCGTGAAGATGAGCTCGCGGCGCACGCTGCCAATCAGGGCGAGGGCCCCTCCAACACGGCGGTACTCGCTTACCTTCACTACGGCCACGTACTTGTTCAGGCCCTGGGTTGACGGCGCCGTGGCGTTGAAGATGGCCGGCGTCAGGCTCAGGGAGCCGTTGGTGAAGTCAAAGTAAAAGTTAGGGGCTACGGTCTTGTTGGGGCAGGAGCCGATGGTGTCGTTGGTGACGGCAATGGGCAGAGTAGCCGAATACGTGGCGGGCGACTGGCAGCTCAGCACGCAAGGGGGCACCGAGGAAAGAACGGTACTGCTGCACGCCACTGGATAGGCCGAGTAGGTTTCGAATATGCCGCAGGCGTTAAGCGGCCGCTCCAGCGAATACACCAGGGAGTCGCCGTCGGCATCAAAAGCATTGTGGCTTACAATGGAATTCTGCCCTACGGGCACGAAGAAAGCCGGGATGGTGCTGAATACCGGGGAGGTGTTCTGCAGGCCGCTGCGGTTGTCGAGGGTGGCTTCCAGGCGCAGGGTGCCGCTCTGGCCGTTGTTCAGGTTGGCCAGCGTGGGCCGGGCGGTTTCCTCCGCGCTTAGCGTCCACAGCCCCGGGGGAAGCGTTACGTCGCCTACATAGGTATTGGCCTCGTAGTTGTCGGGCCCGTTCATGGTGCATACCCCGGAAATAGTGGCGCAGTACTGACTACCGTAAATGGGGTTGCCCTGCCGGGCAAGCGTAACCTGGCTGCCCTGGGTATTGCAGGCGCCGTTGCGCATGGTCAGGTTGATGGAGGTGGGCGCTGCAATGCCCGAGCAGTCGCGGTAGAAGCGGCAGGTAACGCGGTAAAGGTTGTTTCCTAGTGGAGCATAGGTGAGGTCGCCCCCCTGGGCGTGGCTGGCCTGGGCCGGCCGGGCCAGGCCCAGGCTTAGTACTAGCAGCAGAAAACTAAACAGGCGTAGAGAGTAAGTCATAAGGTGAAATAGGAGAAAAATGAGAGTGAGGCGCCTCTTTACTGTCCGGCAGAATAGCAGACCAGGGGCTTTTCAATGGGGCAGACCAGGCGAACAGGAGAAAGGTTGCCGGAGATAATGAACTTTTTAATTAATTTTACAAACATCTGATTTTAATAATGTTATTCGTCAAAAATCATACCTTCTCCCGTGCTGCCGGGGTATAAGATTTGGGCATGAGTCTGAGAAAACCCTTGCTTAACAGTTTCGTAACAGGGCGGTATCAGTTTGGCAAAACCTGAGTAGGAATTTTGCTTCAGATTTACACATTCCCAAACCCTCCCCCATTTTCTTATGAAGTTTACATTTACCCGACTATCCAGCCTGGTGCTGCTCATGGCTTTGGCTGTATCCTGCTCCAAGGATGAGCAGAACGTGCCCGCCACCCCCACAGCGGCTGTAATAAACCAAGATGCTACCCGCGACGGTAACCTGGCCATGGGCAACCCCAGCGGTGCGGTGGCCGACCCGTACTACTACTGGAACTACCTGATGAACAAGGCTCAGTATTCCCTGTCGTACCACCGCGACCGGGGCACGCCCAACTGGGTAAGCTGGCACCTGAGCAGCGCATGGCTTGGCAGCACCCCACGCCAGGACAACTTCTCGACCGACGCTACCCTGCCTTCGGGCTGGTACCGCGTGTCGAGCAGCAGCTACACGGGCTCCGGCTTCGACCGCGGGCATAACTGCCCCTCTGCCGACCGCACCGGCTCAGTAGAAGACAACTCGGCCACGTTTAAAATGACCAACATGATGCCCCAGGCCTCTACCAATAACCAGCAAACCTGGGCCGGCCTCGAAAACTACTGCCGCACCCTGGTGAACCAAGGTAATGAGCTGTACATCATCTGCGGCAGCTACGGCCGGGGCGGCACAGGATTAAACGGCTACATGACCACCATTGATGCCGGCCGTGTGACTGTGCCAGCCCGCACCTGGAAAGTAGTGGTGGTGCTACCGGAAGGCAGCGGCGACGCTGGCCGCGTGACCACGAGCACCCGCGTTATTGCCGTGGATATGCCTAACTCTACTTCTATCAGCACGAGCTGGGGCAGCTACCGCACTACTGTCGACGCCATTGAAACGGCCACGGGCTACAACCTGCTCTCGGCCGTGAACAGCACCGTGCAAAGCACCATCGAGGCGCGGGTCGACAGTGGGCCCACGCAATAAGGTCGAAGTGCCGCGCTGATACGCAAAGAAGCCCGTGGCACGAGGTGCCGCGGGCTTCTTTTTGGCTGCCAGCCGGATAGCGGTTTAAGCCGGTCTTCCGGGGAGTAAAGAGCCAAAGTTACGGGCCGGTTAAGCTGCGGCGCAAGCAGGTGGAATTTCTTAAAAAAAGATTTTCAGGTAAATACGAGGGTGAATGCCGGCTATCTCCTTGGAATCAGCGAAAAAGGAATGCCGAATTTTATTAAAAAAAGTACACAACATAAACTTAATGCTACCTGAATTTTGGCCCAAAAAAACATCAGTTAATTTTGCGCTGTGCTTCAACCCAAACAACAGTTGATGAAGTGCGGAAGCCTCCACCACGGGGCTCCGCAGCAAGACCGGAAAGTCCTGGCTCTTGTCGGTTGCGCCGATTTGTCGTCTGTTGTTCCTGGTTGTTGCCCCGCCGCCGTTTCGTGATACGAAACGGTTTTTTTATGTCCGTCAAGTTCGGCGGCTGCCTTCCTGTTTAACCGCGAAAACGTCATCTAATCGAGCTTCTGGTTACTTGTCTCTGGCTGCTGATGGTTAATTTTTAGTTGAAGCCCAGCGACCAGCAGCTTGCTTTCCACCGGGCTGCCGCCCAACCAGGAACAAGAAACCAGCAACAAGAAACTCCCCACATGCAACTCGGCTCCCTCACCCTCGAAAATCCCGTTTGCCTGGCCGCTGCCCCCTGGAAGCTGGCCGGCGACGGCTACGAGCAGCTTGGCGCCATCTTCACCAAGACGGTGACCATGGAGCCCCGCCCGGGCCTGCCCGGCGACGAAGGCGTGCTGCAGGTAGCCGACCAGACCCTGCTCAACCGCACCGACCTGCACATTGAAGGGGCCGAGCTGCTGGTGCACGAGCACCTGCCCCACCTGCGCCGCTTCGGCGTGCCCGTGTTTGTGAGCATTACCGCGCCGGGCATTCCGGGCTTCCGCAAGATTGCCCGCTACCTGCAGCGCGAGGCCGGCAGCCAGCTGGCCGGGCTGGAAGTGTACATCACCACCCCGGCGCGCGGCACCGGGGCCGACATCACCCCGCGCTTTGTGCGCGAAGCCACCGAAGCCGTGCGCACCGAGCTGCGCGACGACGCGCCCGTGGTGGTAAAGCTGCCGCCCTGGCCCGACCACATCCGCGGCCTGGCCCTGGCTGCGCAGGAGGGCGGTGCCACCGCTCTGGCCGCCACCAACACCTTAAAAGTGCTGCACCTGCCCGCCGACCCGAACGCGGCGCCCCTGGTGGGCGGCCTCTCCGGCGAAGCCCTGCGGCCCCTGGCCCTGCGCTGCGTGTGGGAGCTGGCGCATGACGAGAAAATCCACTTGCCCATCTTCGGCACGGGCGGCATTTTCACCCTGCGGCACGTGCACGACTACCTGCGCGTAGGCGCCCAGGCCGTGCAGGTAGCCAGCGGCGAATGGCTGAACCCCGGCCTTACGCCCCGCCTGGCCCGGGAAGTAGCCCTGACCCTGAACGTGACGCCCCCCCGCAACCCCTAACATTACGCGCCAGGCTACGGCTTGGCGCTCTCTTTTTTATGCAAAAGCTCAGCACCCGCGTTCAAGCCAGCAACTCCCTGCTCTGCGTCGGCCTCGACCCCACCGGCGCCGACGAGGCAGCCGTGGAGCAGCGCCTGCAGGCGGTAATTGCCGAAACCGCCCCCTACGCGGCGGCCTTCAAGCCCAACCTGGCTTTCTTTCTAAGCCGTGAAAACGGCGTTGCCCTGCTTCAGCAAACCGTGCGCAGCATTCCCCGCGACATCCCCGTGATTCTGGATGGCAAATTTGGGGACATCGCCAACACGGCCGAACACTACGCCCGATTTGTCTACGACGTAATCGGGGCCGATGCCGTGACGGTGAACCCCTACATGGGCGACGACGCCATCCGGCCTTTTGCCCGGCCGGGCAAGCTGGTGTTTGCCCTGGCCAAAACTTCCAACCACCCTTTCCATAACCTGCAGGACGTTGAGCTAGCGTCGGGCGGGACTATCAGCGCCCTGGCTGCCCGCGTGGCCAGGGCGCTCGACGAGGAACTTACGGAGTCGACCATAGCCCTGGTAGTGGGTGCCACCAACCCGGCGGCCCTGGCGCAGGTGCGGGCTGCCTGCCCCGCGCAGTGGTTTCTGGTGCCCGGCATCGGTGCCCAGGGCGGCGATTTGGCCGCCACGCTGCAGGCCGGCCTGCGCGCCGATGGCAGCGGCGTGCTGATTAATGCCTCGCGCAGCATCTGGCAGGCGGCAGATGCGGGAGCAGCCGCCCGGGAGCTGATGGAGCAGATTAACCAGTTGCGACCCGCTGTGATTTTGAATTAAAAATTAAAGATGAGGAATTAGAAATTGACTTTCAGGCCTGTGCAACGGGTTGATTTTTAGTTTATAATTCATAATTTTTAATTAAAACAAGCCATGACCAATACCACCGAGCTTCCTTCTTTCACCACTTTCGACACCGGGACGCTGCAAGCCCAGCTGCGCCAGGAAGACGCCTTGCTGCAGGGGCACTTCCGCTTGTCGTCGGGGCTGCACTCGGATACCTACGTGCAGTGCGCCCGCTTCCTGCGCCGGCCCGAGCTGGCCGCGCCCGCCATGGCCGAGCTGGCCCGGCAGATTCGCGAGGCCGGCCTGCAGCCCGACGTGGTAGTGGGCCCGGCCATGGGCGGCGTGGTGGTAAGCTATGAGCTGGCCCGGCAGCTGGGTCTGCCGTCCTTGTTCACGGAGCGCGACGACCAGGGCCAGATGACGCTGCGCCGCGGCTTCACCCTGGAGCCGGGCGAGCGGGTCATCATCGCCGAAGACGTGGTGACGACCGGCAAAAGCACCCTGGAAGTGGCCCGCGTGCTGCGCGGCCTGGGCGTGGATGTGCTGGCCGTGGCTTCGCTTATCGACCGCACCGCCGGTACCGCCGGACTCGACTTTCCTCACTTCGCCCTATTGTCGGTGCAGGCCGCTACCTACGCCCCCGAAAGCTGCCCGCTCTGCGCCGCCGGTGTGCCGGTAGTGAAGCCCGGCAGCCGGCCCGAGAAAGCCTTTTAATTGAGGTGCTCAGTGCCCGGTGCTTAGTGCTCGGTAGTGAAAAAAACCAGTTCCGCGCTGGTAGTTTCCATACAAATGCATTAGCATCAGCTAAAGAGCACTAAGTACCGGGCGCCAAGCCCTGATTGGCCTCAACCAAAAAAACACTGAGCACTAAGCACTGAGCACCGAGCACTAATGACGCAAACCACCCTCCAGCTCACCCTCAAACCCGGCCAGCACGACGGCGATGGCCAGCGCGTAGCCGAAGCCGCCGCCCGCCACCTGGGCCTGCACACCGGCAAGGTGCGCAGCGCGGCCCTGTACACGGTGCGCTACCCCCTCAGCCAGGACCAGCTTCGCGCCTTCGCCACCCACTGCCTGGCCGACCCGGTGCTGGCCGACGTGCAGCTGGGCGAGCCCAGCGGCGCGCCCGGCTACGCCAGCTACATCCTGGTAGCCAAAGGGCCGGGGGTGACCGACGACGAAGGGTCCTCGGCTCAAAGCGCCCTGGCCGACTTCCTCAACCTGCCGCTCGATACGCATACCCAGCACATCTTTAGCAAGCGCCTCTACCTGCTGGAACAGGAGCTGCCCACCGCCGACCTGCGCCGCATTGCCGAGGAGCTGCTGGGCAACAAGATGATTAACCGCTTCGAGGTAGGGCGGGTAGCCGAGGGCATCCGTGACTTCACGCCCCGCCCCGGCGGCGGCGCCGAAGCCATTACCGAAGTTATTTCCCTCACTGGCCTCAGCGACGAGGAGCTGATTCAGCTGTCCAAGGCCAACGTTTACGCCCTCAACCTGGAGGAGATGCGCGCCATCCGGGCTTACTACGCCAGTGCCGATACCCAGGCCCGGCGCCAGGCTGCCGGCCTGCCCCTCGACCCCACCGACTGCGAGCTGGAAATCCTGGCCCAGACCTGGTCGGAGCATTGCAAGCACAAGGAGTTTTCAGCTCTTATCAAGTACAAAAACCTGGAAACGGGAGAGGAGGAAGAAATTGACTCCCTTTTCAAAACCTACATCAAGAACGCCACCGCCGAAGTAGACCGGCAGCTGCGGGCCAACGGCAACGACTGGCTGGTGAAGGTGTTCAGCGACAATGCCGGTGCGGTGCGCATCAACGACGAGTCGCTGTTTGTGTGGAAGGTGGAAACCCACAACTCGCCCTCGGCCATCGACCCCTACGGCGGGGCCATCACCGGCATTCTGGGCAACAACCGCGACCCGCTGGCTACCGGTATCGGCGGCGCCCGCCTGCTGTTCAACACCAACGTGCTGTGCTTCGGCAACCCCGACTACGACGGTCCCCTGCTGACCGGGCAGCTGCACCCGCGCCGCATCTTCGAGGGCGTGCGCAAGGGCATTGAGGACGGCGGCAACAAGTCGGGCGTGCCCACCGTGAACGGCGCCATCGTGTTTGACGACCGGTACCGCGGCAAGCCCCTGGTGTACTGCGGCACCGGCGCCGTGATGCCCATGCAGTTTGCCGGCAAAGACTCCTGGGAAAAGAACATAGCTGCCGGCGACCGGATTGTGATGGCCGGCGGCCGCGTGGGCAAAGACGGCATTCACGGCGCCACCTTCTCCAGCATCGAGCTCGACGAGGCCGCGCCCGCCACGGCCGTGCAGATTGGCTCGCCCATCACCCAGAAGCTGGCCATGGACTTCCTGCTGCTGGCCGCCCGCCGCGGCCTGCTCAAGTGCAGCACCGACAACGGCGCCGGCGGCCTTTCCTCGTCGGTGGGCGAGCTGGCCGGCATCAGCGGCGGCGCCGTGGTGGAGCTGGAAAAAGTGCCCCTGAAGTACCCTGGCCTGCGCCCCTGGGAAATCTTCGTCAGCGAGTCGCAGGAGCGGTTTACGCTGGTGGTAGAGCCCGAAAAGATGCCCGAGCTGCTAACCCTGGGCCAGGAGATGGAAGTGGAGCTGACCGACATCGGCTACTTCACGGCGGATGGCTTCCTGGATGTGCGCTTCGAAGCCGCCCCCGTAGCGCGGCTAAGCATGGAGTTTCTGCACGAGGGCGTGCCCAGGAAGGTACTGGAGGCGGAGTGGCAGCGGCCGGAGCTTTCCGAGCCCCACCCCCCAACCCCCTCCCCTGCGGGGGAGGGGGAGCCTGACGTAAGTAGTTCTGGAGCTAGCTCCCCCTCCCTGCAGGGGAGGGGGCTGGGGGGTGGGGCCATCCTCCACCAGCTTCTGGGTTCGCTCAACATCTGCTCCCGCGAGTCAGTAATCCGGCAGTACGACCACGAGGTGAAGGGCAAAACCATTGTGAAGCCGCTGATGGGCGCCACCGGGCAGGCCCCGCAGGATGCCGCCGTGGTGCGCTTCAACTTCAACTCCTGGGAAGGGGTGGCCGTGAGCAACGGCATTCTGCCCCGCTTCGGCGACCTGGATGCTTACCATATGTCGGCCGGCGCGTTTGATGAGGCCGTGCGCCAGCTTATTGCGGTGGGAGCGAAGCTGCCCAACCTCAGCCCCGGCGACGGCAACTTCTGGTCGGTAAACGACAACTTCTGCGTGCCCGACTCGGTGTACGACCCCGTGACCAACCCCGACGGCAAGCTCAAGCTGGCCAAGCTGGTGCGCATGTGCCAGGCCCTGCGCGACATCACCGCCGCCTACTGCATCCCGCTCACCAGCGGCAAGGACAGCATGAAAAACGACTTCAAGGCCGACGGCGTGAAGATTTCCGTGCCGCCCACCGTGCTTTACTCCATGACGGCAAAAATGGAGGACGTGCGCCGCGCCGTTACCTCCGACTTCAAGCAGGAAGGCGACGTCATTTACCTGCTCGGCGAAACCTACGACGAGCTGGGCGGCTCCGAGTTCTACCAGCTGTTCGGCGAGCTGGGCGCCAACGTGCCCCAGGTGCGGTTGGATAAAGCAAAAGCCTTGTATACTCTGGTAGGGGAGGCCAACGACCAGGCCCTGATTCAGTCCTGCCACGACCTGAGCGACGGCGGCCTGGCCGTGGCCCTGGCCGAGTGCACCTTTGGCTACCGCTGCGGAGCGGAGGTGGAGCTACCTGAAACCGGCTTGCCGCTGCACGTGCAGCTGTTTTCGGAGTCGCACTCCCGCTTCCTGGCCACCGTGGCCCCGGAAGACGTGGTGGCTTTCGAGAGCATTCTGGAAGACCGCGCCACCCGCCTCGGCCGCGTAACGGCCGACGGCCGCCTCACCGTGCGCCACGCCGGGCAGGACGTAATAGCCGAAGACAGCG
The DNA here is from genome assembly GCF_039541835.1 of Hymenobacter saemangeumensis. Lineage (NCBI taxonomy): Bacteria > Pseudomonadati > Bacteroidota > Cytophagia > Cytophagales > Hymenobacteraceae > Hymenobacter > Hymenobacter saemangeumensis. Next base: position 8,912 of record NZ_BAABGZ010000058.1, read on the forward strand.
AAGCCCTGCGTCACAGCTGGACCAACGGCCCGGTAAACGAGCTGCTGGGCGTGAAAGCAATGAGCAGTTAGCCATTCCAGGTTTTGCCTGCTGATTGGTACCTGTTAAATGAACCTTGTGAAATGAAAGTACAAGCGCTAATTCTCACCGGCTTCGGCATCAACTGCGAAGAGGAGTTCGCCGCCGCCTACCGCCTGGCCGGGGCCGAGCCCACCATTGTGCACCTCAACCAGGTGCTGCACGGGCAGGTGAGCATCCACGACTTCGACATCCTCAACTTCCCCGGCGGCTTTAGCTTCGGCGACGACCTGGGCTCGGGCGTGGTGCTGGCCAACAAGCTGCGCTACCGCCAGACCAGCGCCGGCGGCCGCACCCTGCTCGATGACATCCGGCAGTTTATCGCCGACGGCAAGTTCGTGCTGGGCATCTGCAACGGCTTTCAGGTGCTGGTGAAGCTGGGCCTGCTGCCCAACCTGGGGGGCAGCGTCACGCCGGAAGTAACCCTCACCCACAACGCCTCCGGTCGCTACGAAGACCGGTGGGTGAAGCTGCGCGTGAACCCCCGCGCCACCACACCCTTCCTCAAAGGCATCGACACGCTGGAGGTGCCCGTGCGCCACGGCGAAGGCCGCCTGGTGGTGCCCGACGACGCCACCCGCCAGGCCATCGAAGCCGCCGGCCTCAACTGCCTTTCCTACATCGACGCCAACGGCGACGGCACCAGCACCTACCCCTTCAACCCCAACGGCGCCGACCTCAACTGCGCCGGCCTCTGCGACCCCAGCGGGCAGGTGTTCGGCCTCATGCCCCACCCGGAAGCCTTCCTCTCGGCTTACAACCACCCCGACTGGGCGCGGCGCAAGCGGCAGAACCCGGAGCTGGGGGAAGAAGGAGAGGGGCTGGCCATTTTCCGGAATATTGTGGAGCACATTCAGCCCCACCCCCCGGCCCCCTCCCCTGCGGGGGAGGGGAGCCTGTTATATTCGGCTGTCGATGGCAAAGAGCGGTTGAGTTCTAATGATGTAGAGGAAGATAAAGGCCAATACCAGACGGCTCAGGACCATGTATTTACTACCTCAAAGCAACAGTGGAAAAAACTGAAAGGCTGGGCGCGGGAAAACCGCAAGGCTCCGACTGAAGCAGAGGAGGCGTTATGGTTACGGCTACGCCGGGAGCAGCTGGGCGTGCAGTTTCGCCGCCAGCACGCTATTGCTAGTTATATCGTTGATTTTGTTAGTATTGGCGCTAAATTGGTTGTCGAGGCAGATGGTGGAATTCATCAAAACCCTGAACAAGCTGAATATGACGCTGGGCGCACCCAATTACTCGAAGAGTACGGCTTTCGGGTGCTGCGCTTCGCTAACGAGACAATTCTGAAGCAGCCGCAGGCTGTGATTGCCGAAATTCAACAAGCTCTGCAGGAGCAACACAGTAAACATCTTATCCACTAACTTCCATAAGTGCCCTCCCTTAGGTCGTCAGGCTCCCCTCCCTTTTGGGGAGGGGCCGGGGGAGGGGTCAAGCCTATGCACACCCTAACCCACTTCGCCTCGCCCCAGCTCCCCCTCCTGCACCGTGGCAAAGTCCGCGACAGCCTCCGTGCGCCCTCCGGCGACCGCCTCATCATCGTCACCGACCGCCTCTCGGCGTTCGACTCGGTGCTGGAAACGGCTGTGCCCCACAAAGGCGCCGTGCTGAACGGGTTGGCGGACTTCTGGTTTGAAAAAACGAAGAGCATCATCCCCAACCACGTCCTGAAGCTGGTGGATGCCAACGCCATGCTGGTGCGCGAAGCCCAGCCCATCAAGGTGGAGATGGTGGTGCGGCACTACCTCACCGGCTCCATGTGGCGCGGCTACCAGGCCGGGCAGCGCACCTTCTCGGGCGTGACCTTACCCGACGGCCTGCGCAAGCACCAGCCCTTCCCCGAATACCTCGTGACTCCAACGACCAAGGAGGAGTCGGACCGCGAAATCACCCCCGAAAGCCTGGTCAGTGAAGGCTGGGTAAGCCAGGAGCTCTACGAGCAGATGCGCGCGAAGGCCCTGGCGCTGTTCCAGGTGGGCTCTGAGCTGCTCCGGGAAAAAGGCATTATCCTGGTCGATACCAAGTATGAGTTTGGCCTGCTGAACGGCGAGCTGATTCTGATTGATGAAATCCATACGCCCGACTCCTCGCGCTTCTGGAGCGCCGACGACTACGCCCGCAACCCCGAAGGCGTGGAGCAGATGGACAAGGAGTACGTGCGCCAGTGGCTGATTGCCAATAAGCAAGACGGGCAGTACCCCCGCGCCCTGACGCCCGAGGTAGCCCGGGAAGCCAGCCGCCGCTACCTCGACATCTACCAGCGCATCACCGGCCAGCCCCTGCCCACGGCCGAAGCCGATGGCCCCGACGCCCCCGGCACCGGCCGCCACGACGCCCGGGCCCGCCTGCTGGCCAACCTCGTGCGGGCCGGCCTGATGCAGGACGCCTGGGTGAGCATCGTGCCAGGCTCGGCAGCCGACAAAGAGCAGGGGCTCGACATCTGCCGGCAGCTGCAAGGCTACGGCGTGTTTACCGAGCTGTGCGTGGCCCAGCAGAGCGAGGAGGAAATCACCAACCAGGCCGAGGAATGGAACAGCAGCATCGAGCCCGGCGTCATCATCGCCGTAAATGGCCTTGCCAACGGTCTGGCCGCCGCTCTGGCTGCCACCGTCAGTCTGCCCGTCATCAGCTGCCCGCCCTGGGAAGCCGGGGCCGGGCCGGACCTGAACTCAGGTTCCTCGGCGATGCCCAGCGGTGCGCCCGTCCTCGCCGTGGTAAGCCCCGACCAGGCTGCCCAGGCCGCTCTGCGCGCCCTGAACCTGCCCCGCCTACGCCAGCGCCTGAGCCAGGAAATTCACGTCACCAAAGCCAAGTTGCGGGCTGCCAAGGCGGAATTTCGCACCTTGTAACCTCACCCCAACCCCTCCCCGCTGGGGGAGGGGCTTTGACGTGCTATTCCAAAATTTCAAACATCAAAGTCCATCACGTGTCTGGCTCCCCTCCCCCAAAGGGGAGGGGCCGGGGGTGGGGCTAGCCATATGAACGACAAGCAAGTAATTCTCCTCGGCGCCGGTGCCCGCGAACATGCCCTGGCGGAAAAGCTAACCCGCGACGGGGCCACGGTGCATGTGCTGCCCGGCAACGCCGGCATTCCCAACAGCCACCCCGAGGTAAATCCCCTGGACTTTCCCGCTCTGCAGGCCTACTGCGAGCAAGTAGGCGCCCGACTCATCGTGGTGGGGCCGGAGGCACCGCTGGCCGCCGGCGTGGCCGACTACTTCGCCGACTCCGGCATTAAAGTGTTTGGCCCAGTGCGTGCAGCAGCCATGCTGGAAAGCTCCAAGGTGTGGAGCAAGGAGTTTATGCGCCGCCACGGCGTAGCCACGGCCCTGGCCTGGCAGTTTCGCAGCGACAGCGTAAGCGCTGCCCGCGCCAAAGCGGCCGAGCTGGGCGGCCACGTCGTGGTGAAGTACGACGGGCTGGCCGCCGGCAAGGGCGTGTACGTGTGCTCCTCCATGGAGGAAGTAGACCTGGCCCTCACGGACCTGCAGGCCCAGCACACGGGCTGGTTTTCCTTTCTGCTGGAAGAAAAATTGAGTGGCCCCGAAATCAGCATCATCGGCGTCACGGACGGCAACCGCATCCGCCTGCTGGCGCCTTCCCAGGACCACAAGCAGCTGCTGGCCGGCGACCAGGGCCCCAACACCGGCGGCATGGGCGCCTACTGCCCCGTGCCTTTTGCCGACGACAACGTGCTGGCTGCCATCCGCCGCGACATCATCGACCCCACCCTGCATGGCTTGCAGAAGGAACAGTTCCGCTTCTGCGGCTTTCTCTACTTCGGCATCATGCTCACCCCCAGTGGCCCCAAGCTGCTGGAGTACAACGTGCGCCTCGGCGACCCCGAAGCCGAGGTGCTGCTGCCGGCGCTCGACAGCAGCCTGCTGGAGCTGATGGAAGCGACGCTGAACGGCACGCTGGCCCAGCAGACCGTGCGCCAGAAGCCGGGCTATTTCGTGGGCGTGGTGCTGGCCTCGGGTGGCTACCCGGCCGCGAAATTCCCCACCGGCTTCCCCATCAGCGGCCTTGACAGCCTGCCGGCCCACGTGCAGGCCTACCACGGCGCCACCCGCCGCGACGAAGCCGGCCAGCTGGTGACCAACGGCGGCCGCGTGCTGGTGCTCACCGCCCAGGGCCATGACCTGGAGCTGGCCGTATCCCGCGCCTACGAAGCCTGCGCCCGCGTCAGCTTCCAGGATGCCTACTTCCGGCCCGACATTGCGCAGCGGCCTTCGCCAATGGGTGAATGGGCGAATGCGGTGAATGGGTGAATGAAAAGCGTTATTTTTTCAGGACTGATGACCGCACCGCATTCACCTATTCACCCACCCACCCATTCACCCATTGTGAAAAAGGCCCGCCTGGCCATCCTGCTCTCCGGCCGGGGCTCCAACATGCTGGCTTTGGTGAAGGCCGTGCAGAATGGCGTGCTGAAGGGCCTGGCTGAGGTAGTGGTGGTATTCAGCAACAAGCCCGATGCCCCCGGGCTGGAGCTGGCCGCTGCCCTGGGCTGCCCCACGGCGGCGCTGCCCAGCCAGGGCCGCCAGCGCCGGGAGTACGACGCCGAAGCGGCCGCTCTGCTGCAGCAGTACCGGCCCGACTTCATTGTGCTGGCCGGTTACATGCGCATACTCTCGCCGGCCTTCATTCAGCCCTTTGCCGGCCGCATCCTCAACATCCACCCGGCCGACACCCGGCAGCACCAGGGCCTGCACGCCTACGAGTGGGCCTTCGAAAACCAGCTGCCGGAAACCAAAATCACCGTTCATCTGGTTGACGAAGGCCTCGATACTGGCCCCATTATTCTGCAGGAAACCGTGGATTTGCGTGGGGCCAGCACCCTTGAAGAAGTAGAGCGCCGCGGCCTGGCCGTGGAGCACCAATTGTACGCTCGCGCCCTGGCGGGCTTAATTAAAAATTAAAAATTATGAATTAAAAATGGACGTTAAGCCTGTAGATAAGCGCCCTTTTGAACTCATGACGGATAATTTTTAATTTTTAATTCATAATTTTTAATTGCGAAGCACATGTGCGGAATAGTAGGTTTTCACGGTCCTGAAGACGTAGTGCAGGACATGATAATCGGGCTGACGGCCCTGCAGCACCGCGGGCAGGACGCGGCCGGCATTGCCACCTTCGACGACTCCTTTCACCTGCACAAGGGGCAGGGGCTGGTGAACGACGTGTTTAAGCCCAAGCACGTGAAAAAGCTGACCGGCCACACCGGCATCGGGCACGTGCGCTACACTACCCAGGGCGCCAACGACTCCGACCTGGCCCAGCCGTTTCTCACCAGCTACCCCTTCGGGCTGGCCATGGTGCACAACGGCAACGTCATCAACTTCCGCGACGTGGCCAAGCGCCTGCACGAGCACTACCACGTGCTGCCCAAAACCACCAACGACCTGGAGCTTATCATGTACACCTTCGCCTCGGAGCTGCGCGTGAAAGACCTCGACCGCCTCTCGGTGGTCGACATCTTCGATGCGGTGGAAACCACCCAGGAGCTGGTGAAGGGCGCCTACGCCACCATTACCATGATTGCCGGGCACGGCCTGCTGGCGTTCAACGACCCGCTGGCCATCCGACCGCTGGTGCTGGGCCGCCGCGACACCGAGAATGGCCCCGTGTACGCCTTTGTGTCGGAAAGCACCTGCTTTGACTACCTCGACTTTGAGTTCGTGGAAAACGTAGGCCCCGGGCAAGCGGTGTTTATCGACAACAACTTCCAGGTGCACTACAAGAACACCTACGCGCCGCCCAAGAACTTCTGCGTGTTCGAGCAAATCTATTTTGCCCGCGAAGACTCCATCATCCACGGCCGCCTGGTGGCCCGCGAGCGGGTGCGCCTGGGCAAGCTGCTGGCCCGCAAAGTCTCGAACGCCGGCCTGCAGCCCGACATGGTAATTGACGTGCCCAGCAGCGGCTACTTCGCCGCCTCCGGCCTGGCCGAGGCCATTGGCGTGCCCTACCGCCGGGCCCTGGTGAAAAACAACCACATGGGCCGCTCCTTTATCGTGAGCACCCAGAAGGGCCGCGAAGACGTGGTGAAGAAAAAGCTTAACCCCATCCGCGAGTTCGTGGAAGGCAAAAAGGTGGCCGTCGTCGACGACAGCATCGTGCGCGGCACCACCTCGCGCCGCATCGTGCGCCTGCTGCGCGAAGCCGGTGCGGCCGAGGTCTACTTCATTTCCAGCGCCCCGCCCATCGTCTCGCCCTGCATCTACGGCATCGACATGGCCATGAGCACCGAGCTGATTGCGGCCAACTACACCGAGGACGAAATCTGCCGCTACATCGAAGCCGACAAGGTTATCTACCAGGACCTGGCCGATTTGGAAGAGCTGTTTGCCGAGGAGAAAGGCCACGGCGGCTCCTGCTTCGCCTGTTTCTCAGGCAAGTACCCCACCGGCGACGTGAGCCGCTACCTGCGCCACATTCAGGAAGAGCGCGAAAGCCACCGTAGCGACAAGAAAGGGCAGTCGGTAAGCGCCAAAGCGCCCGCGCCGACGGAGCATTAACCCCAACCCCTCCCCGCCGGGGGAGGGGCTTTTTGTTCTGATATACAATAAACCAAAATGCCCCAGAACAATCCACCGTGGCTCCCCCTCCCCCGCAGGGGAGGGGGCCGGGGGGTGGGGCCCACCGCATGAATAACACCACCAACCACCCCGCCGGCTACTCCATAGCAGAAGGTAACGCCGCTTCCCGCAATGCCTACAGCTGGTCAAAAAAGACTTTCCCGAACCGGGCCGGCAAGCCCGGCGAGCCGGCCCGCGACCTCGACGGCGGCTTCTCCAACGAAATCCGCTTCGGCACCGAGCGCCTGGGCATCAGCTCCGACGGCATCGGGACCAAGATTGAGGTGGCCGAGCGCCTGAACAAGTACGACACGCTGGGCTACGACCTCATTGCCATGACAGCCGACGACCTTATCGCCGCCGGCTTCGTGCCCACCAACCTGTCCAACATCATCGACGTGAACCACCTCGACTACGACGTGGTGGACGAGATGATGCGCGGCCTGCACGACGCCGCCAACTTCGCCGGTATGGCCATCACGGGCGGCGAAATTGCCGAGCTTGGCAACCGCATCGGCGGCTGGCCCGGCGCCCGCATGAACTTCAACTGGTGCTCCACGGCCATTGGCGTGCTGCACCCCAGCCTGCCGCAGCCCCTGAGCGGCAACACTGCCCGGGCCGGGCACGCCGTGGTGGCCCTGCGCTCGCCCTCCTTCCGCTCCAACGGCTACTCTCTGGCCCGCAAAACCCTGCAGCGCGTGTTTGGCGACAACTGGCACGAGGCACCTTTTCAGTTAGCAGTGAGCAGTGAACAGTTAACAAAACAAGCGTCAACTGATAAATTGCCTTCTACCTGGGGCGAGGCCATGCTGGCGCCCTCGCTTATCTACGCGCCCGGTGTGGCGGCTTTGCTCGACGCCGGCCTGCCCCTGCACGGCGTGGCCCACATTACCGGCGGCGGGCTGGCCGACAACTTCCAGCGCGTGCTCAAGAACGGGGTGGGGGCGGTGCTCGACAACCTGTTTGAGCCCCTGCCGGCCATGCGGCGCCTGATGGAAATTGGCGACATCAGCGCCGAAACGGCCTACCTCTATTGGAACATGGGCACCGGCATGCTGCTCGTAACGGAGCCAGACTCGGCCGACGCGGTGGTGGCTTCCCTGCAGGCCAGCGGCTACGATGCCCAGGTAGCCGGCCGTCTCACCGAGGAGCAAGGCGTGACGCTGCGGGTGGCCGCGGGGGAGTTGCGCTACACGTAAGGAAATAGGAAAGGCGGGTGCTGCTGCCAGTAATATTGCGCCGGCTGGCTCCTGCGTGCTGCGTGCAGCTGGCGGGAGTGGTTTGTGGGTAAATGCGCAGACGCCTGCGCAGGAGTTTATCGGTCAGCATCGAGTGGGCGGGGCTGAGCTTCCAGTAGTCGTCCTTGTCGAGGTCTTCGGAAAGGCCCTGGATGTATTCGATAAGGGAGCATTGCGCAGGTTAGCCGTCATGCGCCAGGCTTTGGCTGTCAGCTGCCAGAAACAGATGGGCACTTTATCTTCCTGTGTGCTGCAAGTCCCCGGGGTTCGGCACCGGCCAAATGTAGGAATAAGAACATTTTCATAAGAGAGAAAGGTGGAAAAGTCACCAGGCCCCGCTGCGCCCGATGGACACCAGACCCCGGCGCAGCCCGGTTTGTTGACCTAAGCTGAAAGTTGGGTTTTGACTAAATATGAGCAATGTAGTGTCAAGGCAGGCACTCCAAAATACCTGTTTCCAGGTATTGCGGAAGCCATGAAAAGTGGTCAGCTTTGCCGGTATCGTTTCACTCACCTTTTTTCTCTATGAACGTTAAAACCATACTCAACGCAGCCGCTCTCATTCTCGGAATGGTTGGCATCTACTTCAAGGCGCAACATTGGGCCGGGGCCGACATTCTGATGCTGGCTGGCTTCGGCTTGCTGCTCATTTCGGCGGCAGCATTTACCCTGCGCGACAATGCCGAAGCGGGTACCCCTGCGGCCCTGAGCTACGTGATGGTGGCCTCGCTGGTAGTATTCATTCTGGCCGCCGTATTCAGAACCCTGCACTGGAACGGAACCGAGCTGATGGGGATGTTGTCGGGTGGCCTGATTCTCATCCTGAGCCTGATGCTGATATTTTCCAAGGCTCCAATCGTGGCTTCGCGGCAATACGTCACGGTGCTGATTATTTCCTTTACGCTGCTGTCGGCCATGCTGAATCTGCTGGCGCGTCGCCCGCCCCAGCAGGTAGCCGCCACGCCCGCCCAGGAGATGACGGAATAGCAAAAGCTGTTTTGGTGTGCAAAAAGCCCCGGCAGTGAAGTTGCCGGGGCTTTTTATTTGCTTTTCGCTGGTCTGGCTACGCCCCCCGCACGGGCCGCCGCTCCAGTATCAGCTGGGTGCGGTACTCGTGGAGGCCGGCTTCTAGGCCCACGGGGTAGATGTGGGGGTTGAGGAAGCGGCGGATGCTGGGGTCCAGGCCCTGGACCTCGCGCTGGGCGTGGGCCCGGCTTTCGGCCAGGGTGGGCAGCTGCCCAACGCGCTGGCCCCGGCTGAACACGGGCTGCAGCAGCTCGCGGTAGGCGGTTTCGGGGCGGATGGGCAGGCGGCGCGTGGCGTCGGCCGGGTCTACGATGGTGGTGTGGGCGGGCAGGTCGGCCGCGGTGTTGTAGAGCATGTCGGCGCGGGGCCGGCCGTACTCGTTGAGGTAGCGGCGCACCTGCAGGATGCCCGGTATGCTGGTTTTGGCGGCTTGCTCCGAGAGCTTGATGGTGAAGTCCCAGCCCGAGTCGTCGGCCTTGCGCAGGGCGGCCAGCTTGTACACCCCGCCCAGGGCGGGCTGGTCGTAGGCCGTCACCAGCTGGGTGCCCACGCCCCAGGTATCGATGCGGGCACCCTGCTGCTTGAGGCTGGTAATGACGTTTTCCTCAAGGTCGTTCGAGGCCACGATGCGGGTTTGGGTAAAGCCGGCCTCGTCGAGCACCGCCCGCGCCTCCCGGCTCAGGTAGGCCAGGTCGCCCGAGTCGAGGCGGATGCCGCCCAGCTCGTGCCCCCGGGCCCGCATGTCGCGCGCCACGCTGATGGCCAGGCGCACGCCTTCCAGCGTGTCGTAGGTGTCGACCAGAAACACGGAGTCGTCGGGAAAAGCCTGGGCGTAGGCCGCAAAGGCCGCCCGCTCGTCGCCAAATGCCTGCACCCAGCTGTGGGCGTGGGTGCCGCGCACCGGAATGCCGTAGCGCTGCCCGGCCAGCACGTTGCTGGTGGCGTCGGCTCCGCCCAGGTAAGCCGCCCGGCTGGCGCCCAGGCCCCCGTCGAAGCCCTGGGCGCGGCGCAGCCCAAACTCCAGAACCTGGTCGGTGGGGCCCGTTGCTTCCCGGATGCGGGCGGCCTTGGTGGCAATCAGCGTTTGAAAGTTGATGATGGTGAGCAGGGCCGTTTCCAGCAGCTGGGCCTGCAGCAGGGGGCCGCGCACCCGCAGTAGGGGCTCGTTGCCAAACACGACGCTGCCCTCGGCAATGGCTTCTACATCGCAGCTAAAGCGGAGCTGGCGCAGGTAGTCCAGAAAGGCAGCCGGGAACATCGGCTCGCCCTTGCGGCCCTGCAGGCTGCCCAGGTAAGCCAGGTCTTCATCGGTAAACTGCAGGTTTTCGAGCCAGTCGACGGCCAGGGCCAGGCCGGCCGCCACCGCGTAGCCGCCCTTAAAGGGCATCTTCCGGAAATAAAGGTGAAACACGGCTTCCCGGTCCTGCATGCCCTGCTGCCAGTAGCCGTAGGCCATGGTCAGCTGATATAAATCGGTAACCAGCGCCAGGGAGGGCGCATACAGGCCGGAAAGAGGAGCAGGATTCATCATGTGTTAATGTGCTGATGTGGCAGATGTGCTGATGTAGCGGGTAGGCAAGCGGGCAGGCGACCAGCTTGCTCCTTGCCAGGCAAAGGTCGAGGGAGGCAGGCGGAGTTGTGCTTGCATCCTTAAGAGTTGGGGCTTGGGAATGGGGCCAGGCCATACGGGTATACCAGCCGGGAAGTGCAAATTAGCACCTGCAGCCCGGGGCGCTGGCTGCCCTTTTAATTCGCGGCCTGGCTGCTTACCTTGCAGGCTGTGCGTCCTTTTCCATCTTATGCCTAACCTGCAAGAACAGTACCTCGTCTTCGACACCGAAACCAACGGCCTGCCCCGCGACTGGAAAGCGCCGGTGACCGACACCGACAACTGGCCCCGTCTGGTGCAGCTGGCCTGGGCCGTGTACGACCAGCACGGACAGGTGCTGGAGCGGCGCTGCCATATCATTCGCCCCGAAGGCTTTGTCATCTCCGAAGATGCGGCCCTGATTCACGGCGTTACCCAGGAGCGGGCCCTGCGCGAAGGCGTGCGGCTAAGCGAGGTGCTCGACGCGTTTGTGCAGCGCCTGCACGTCGCCGAGCTGCTCGTGGCCCACAACATCGCCTTCGACGCCAAAATCATCGGCGCCGAGCTCTACCGGGCCAGCCGCCCCATGCGCCTGGATAAGAAGTCGCAGCTCTGCACCATGCAGGTCAGCACCAGCTACTGCCGCCTGCCCGGCCGCTACGGCAGCTACAAGTGGCCCACGCTCACCGAACTGCACACGGTGCTGTTCGACCGCGGCTTCGACGGTGCCCACGACGCCCTGGTGGACGTAGATGCCTGCGCCCGCTGCTTTTTCGAGCTGCGCAAGCGCGGCGTGCTGGCGAGTCTATAGTTTCTGGTTGCTAGTTTCTCGTTTCTTGTTAGCGAAGCTGATAGGGAGTCGCTAGAACGTCATTCTGAGCGGAGCCGAAGCATCCTGCCCGCGGCAGTAAGTCCTTGCAAACCCAAGTTGCGGGCTATAGGCCGGCTTGGTGGAGGGTGTGGGCAAAAATGAAGAGGGCAATTTTCAGGGCAAACC
>NZ_BAABGZ010000059.1:0-23796 GCF_039541835.1 Hymenobacter saemangeumensis
TTGAGGAGCCGTGTGAAGCGAAAGTTTCAAGCACGGTTTTGAAGACCAGTCGGTGGGGCGACCTGCCGGCTGAGTTTAATGACGTGCAGCTGATTCCGGCCGACTCGTTCAAAGGGCTGCTGGCCACCTACGCGGAAACGGAAGAATCGCGGGGCTACCTGCCCGACGCGTTGGAAGGCTTGTGGGCCGTGATGGACAAAGGCGGCTTTTCGCCCGAGTTGCGTACCAAGCTCCGGCGCTTCAATGGCCAGCTATTCCACGATGCGAAGGCATTACCCCTTAACGCGGACCAAATAAAATTGCTTGAACTAGCAGCTGATGCTAACTGGACGGAAGTAGAGCCGGCCATCTTCGGCACCCTGCTGGAGCGGGCGCTGGACCCAGCTGAGCGCCACAGCTTGGGCGCACACTACACGCCCCGGCGCTACGTCGAGCGGTTGGTGCTGCCGACGGTGATTGAGCCGCTCCGCCGCGAGTGGGCCGCCGCGCAGGCGGCCAGCGCCACCCGCCTGGACGAAGGCAAGGGCAAAAAGGCCGTGGCCGACGCCCGCGAGGAAGTGCTGAAATTTTTACGCCGGCTCACATCGGTGAAGATTCTGGACCCAGCTTGTGGGTCGGGCAACTTCCTATACGTGACGCTGGAGCATCTGAAACGCTTGGAAGGCGAGGTGCTCACGACGCTGGCCAAGCTTGGCGGCTCCGGGCGTTTGGATTTGGGCGACGGCACCACCGTGAGCCCCCGGCAGCTGCTCGGCATGGAGTTGAATCCCCGCGCCGCCGCCATTGCTGACGTGGTATTGCGCATCGGCTACTTGCAGTGGCACTTGCGGTCCCATGGCCTCACGCAGTTAGCGGAACCCTTGCTGGACAATTACCAGAATATTAAACAGCAGGATGCTGTACTAGGGCACAACGAGGATTACAGTAAGACCTGGCCAGCGGAGTGGCCAGCAGCTGACTTTATTGTAGGCAACCCCCCGTTTGTGGGCGACAAGGCCATGCGCCGGGCTTTAGGCGACGCATATGTGACAAGCTTGCGCAAAACCTACGCGGGCCAGGTGCCCGAATCGGCTGATTTGGTGATGTACTGGTGGAAGCGAGCGGCCCAACTTGCGGCCAGCGGCCAGGTGGAGCGCTTTGGCTTCATTACCACCAATTCCATTACGCAGACCTTTAACCGACGCGTGGTGCAGGAGCACATGGATGACGCCGCTAATCCGGTTTCGCTTGTCTATGCTATTCCAGACCACCCGTGGGTAAATTCATCTGATGGAGCTGCCGTGCGCGTAGCATTCACTGTAGCTGAGCGCGGGATGCTGACAGGAGTGTTATTCCGCGTAATACAAGAAACGGTGTCGGATGACGACGCACACAATGTTCTGCTTATGGAGACAGGCGGAACCATCAACTCAGACCTGACGGTGGGAGCTGATGTTGCTAGTGCTGGTACTCTAAAGGCTAATAAAGATTTAGTGAATGTTGGGATGGGGCTGTATGGGGAAGGGTTTCTAGTCACGCCTGAACAAGCTAAGCAGTTAGGTTTGGGTACACGGCCTGGTCTAGAAAATTACATCAAACCATACCTAAATGGCCGTGACCTGTCGCAATCATCACGTGGGCTGATGGTAATAGATTTGTTGGGATTAGAACCAGCTCAAATCATTGAAAGATACCCTGAAGTGTATCAGCATGTTGTTGAAAAAGTAAAGCCAGAGCGTGATAAGAATAATCGTGAATCCTACCGCAAGAAGTGGTGGATTTTTGGTGAAGCCAGGTCTGGATTTAGGCCAGCACTGAAAGGATTGCGGCGTTATATTGCTACCACGCGGACGGCAAAGCATCGCATATTCAGTTTTATACCAGGGGATACTTTACCCGATGCTAAACTAGTGGCCATCGCCCTGGAAGATGCTTTTTACTTAGGCGTCTTGTCGAGTCGAACTCACCTTATGTGGGCGGCCGCTACTGGAGCGATGTTGGAAGACCGGCCAAACTATAATCATAGTACTTGTTTTCTCAAATTCCCTTTTCCTGACGCCTCTAGTACACAGCAAGCAACAATCCGGAGCTTGGCAGAGCAGCTAGACGCGCATCGTAAGCGGCAGCAAGTCCAATATCCTAGCCTTGCTCTCACAGACTTGTATAACGTGGTTGAGAAACTTCGTACGGGTCAAGCACTCACTGCAAAAGAGCAGGTTACTCACGAGCAAGGTTTGGCGTCTGTAGTGCTCAGTCTACACAATCAATTAGACATGGCAGTGTCTGATGCTTACGGATGGCCGGTCACGCTTAGCGGTGCAGAAACACTTACCCGTCTTATGCATCTGAATCAGCAGCGACTAGTTGAGGAAGAAGCCGCTACTATTCGCTTCTTGCGCCCCGAATATCAAGCCCCTGGTCAGCAGGCCGCTTTAGTATTAGGTACAACTACAGCCCCCACAACCGATACGACTATTGTCGAGGCCCAGCCGTGGCCGGCTGAGCTGGCGCAGCAGATGTTCGCCGTGCGCAGCATCGTGCAGCAGGCCGGCGGCGAGGCTCTGAGCACCGCCCAGGTAGCAGCTCGTTTCCGGCGCACGAAAGCCGATAAGGTGAAGCCGCTGCTCGACACGCTGGCCATGATGTCGCTGGTGCGTCACCTGGAACCGGAAGACACTTACGCCGCGTAATTCATGGAGACTGGAGAAGCAGGCGAGAAAGTTGCCGGGGCCATAAAGCTGGCCGTAGTGGGGTATCTGGTAAGCATATTCATTGCGGCCGGGCAGGAGTGGATGAAGCTGCGGCTAGAGCGCGAGCAGTACGAATCCACACTGATTGTACAGGCCGTCAACAATGCAGACCAAGTCCGCAGCCGGGCGAACCTGAAATTTCTCATCGAGGCCGGCTTGGTTTCGGCCCACAATGAGAAAATCCTGCCGCTGCTGCTCGATAGCACGATGCGTATCAAGCTGCCGGCTGACCGTCTGCCTACGCTACCTCCTACCCCTGCTCATTACACGACTCCCACCGGTGCCCGATTGCGCGTCATTGGCCTTGGTTAAAAGTTTAGTACAAAAGTTAAACGGGCGGAGCCGCTGGCTCCGCCCACCAGAAGGCTAACAATGCATCTGGGGCAAAGCGTAGGGCGTCTCTGAGTACCTCGTCGGAGAAATCGAACTCGCCGTATTGGTGCACTTTGCCATGGGCGCCGTACACGGGGCCATCGTGAACTGGAGCGGGCACAAGTACGGCTACCAGAACTTCGACAACCACGATAAGTCGCGCAACTCCCTGTTTTTCGACTTTCTGACCGGCGGCGAGCTGTTTCAGAACCATCACCACAAGCTACCCAGCCGGGTGAACTTCGGCGTGAAAAAGTGGGGGTTGGACCCGACCTACCCCGTCATCTGGGCGCTCAGCAAAGTGGGCGTCATCCGGCGCCGGCCCGCCCGGGTGGCGGCCTAGGGTGGCGCGGGTCCCGGCAGTTCGCACCAGCGGAATAAGGCCTTGTTGACAAATTATTTACGGGCATTAGCAAGCCTCAGGGGCATTCTGGGCCCGCCCGGCAAAATAGATGCGCCATAAAGCAAGTTGCTTTGGCGGGCCACCCGTACACTGCCTACCGCACTCTTTGCTCATGCCACACGCAACCCAATCCTCCGGGCCGCTTCCGCTCTTACAGGAAGAAAACGACGCCCTGCGCGCGGAAATCCGCCAGTTGCGCGAACAGCTGACTGCGGCGGAGCCCCAGAAGCCCCCCGACGCGTACGCGCAAGGCCAGGCGCGCTTTCGCACGGTATTCGAAAACGCCCCGCTAGGCCAGAAAATCATTACTCCCGACCTGATCATCCGGCAGGTCAACCAGGCCGTAGTGAACATGCTGGGCTTCTCCTGCCCCGAGGAGTTGATTGGCCACCGGATTATAGAATTCGCCCACCCGAGCCACCGCGCCGACTGGCAGGAGCTGCAAACGCGCCTGTGGCAGCACAACATGCCAGCCTTTTCGCTCGAAACCTGCCTGCTGCGCGCCGACGGCTCCTCCTTCTGGTGCCAGGTGCATTCGGTGCTATTCCCCGACGACGGGACCGAACTGGGCTACACCATCCTGGAAGACATTTCCGAGCGCAAAACCCTCGAAGCCTCGCTCAAGCGCGTGTACGACGCGCAGGAAACCATTCTGCAGCTGGCCACCCACGACCTTAAAGGCCCCGTGGCCCAGATCGAGCTGCTGGTTGATTTGCTGCAGCGCGACGTGGTCAGCCGCCGCGGCACTGAGCCGCCGCCCCCGCCCGAGCTGGTGCATTACCTGGAGCTGATTCAGGCGGCCTGCGCCCGCGCCCGCAGCCTGCTCGACGACGTGCTCTACGTGGGCGACCTGGACCAGAACGGCCTGGAAAAGCGGCCCACCGACTTGCACACCTACTTGGTGGCGCAGCTGGAGCTGTTCCGGCCCGAAGCCAGCAACAAGGGCATTGAGCTGCGGCTGCAGGTGCCCCCCGAGCCCCTGCACGCCCGCCTGCACCCCGACAAGTTCGGCCGGGTGCTCGGCAACCTGCTCGGCAACGCCCTAAAGTTTACCCCGGCTGGCGGCTGCGTGACCCTCGGCCTGCGCGCGGAGCAGGGCAAGCTCAGCTTCACCGTGCAAGACACCGGCATCGGCATTCCGAGCAAGCTCCACGCACAGCTGTTCAACAAATTCAACCCCACTCGGCGCGCGGGCCTGCACGGCGAAACGACCACCGGCCTGGGCCTGTTCATCGCCCGGCAAATCGTGGAACTGCACGGCGGTCATATCTGGCTCGAAAGCCGCGAGAAGGAGGGCACCACCTTTTTCATCGAGCTGTCCTGAACCGCGGGGCACTAGTTTTTCGCCACTGGGGTTACTCTCCCCGGTGCCAACCAACCCACGCGTTTCCGTGGGCCTGCGCCTAGCTCTACTGATGATAAAACTCTCCAGCGTGCTGCTGGTCGACGACGACCCGCGCACCAACGACCTCAACGAACGCCTACTCAAACAGCTTGGCGTGGCCGACCGCTACCTGGCCGCTACTGACGGCGCCGAAGCGTTAGTGGCTTTGGAAGACCTCGCGGCCGAGGCGCAACCCACCAGCCCGGTGCTAGTCCTGCTCGACGTGAAGATGCCCGGCATGGACGGCATGGCCTTCGTGGAAGCCTACCACCAGCTGCCCACGGCCCGGCAAGACGCTGTGGTTATCGTCATGCATACCGCCTCTATGAATTCGGTTGACCTCGGGCGCATTGAGTCGCTACCCATCGCTGGCCTGGTCAGCAAGCCCCTCACCAAGGAAAAGCTCGACACCATCCTCAAGCTGCATTTTCAGCGACAGTTTTTGGCCTAAAGTCTGTGGACAGTAGCGGCGTTAATTTGGGGGATGCGCCGTCACGAATTAAGCGACCGAGAATGGCACCTGATTGAGCCACACACGCTGGGCCAGCCGGGCACCCGCGGGGGAACGGGCCGCGATAACCGCCTCTTTGTCACCGCCGTTTTTTACCGCACCCGCACCGGGATTCCCTGGCGCGACCTGCCCGCGCGGTTTGGGCAATGGAACACCATTGCCCGCCGGTTTCGGCGCTGGGCCCTGGCCGGGGTGTGGGAAACGGTTTTCCGCGCTGTCCAGGAGCCGGATTATGAATGGGTCCTCGTCGATTCCACCACCGTGAAGGCACACAAAGCCGCCGCAGGCCAAAAAAAAGCACGGCGCGCACCGAATGCCTCGGGCGCAGCCGCGGCGGCTTCGGCACGAAGGTCCACGCCGTAGTCGACGCGCTGGGCAACTGCCTGCACCTGGCCCTGACCCCGGCCGAAAGTGCCGACAGCCCGCAACTGCCCGCCCTGCTGGCGGCCTTGGCCCAGTCGCCGGGCGCGGTTGTCTGCGACAAGGCTTATGACACGAACAACGCATTGAAAACCATAGCCGACCGGCAAGCCGTACCGGTTATTCCGCCCAAATCAACCCGGCTGGACCAGCGCGCCTACGACCGGAACCTGTACGCCGACCGCAACAAAATCGAGCGCTTTTTCGGGCGGCTCAAAGAGGCGCGGGGCTTCGCCACGCGCTACGAGAAAACCGCCGTCTCTTTTTTAGCTACAGCCCACCTGCTGGCTGCCCTCGATTGGATGCGCTAAATGTCCACAGACTTTAGCGCCGTGCCCAACCCCCATTCATTTTATTCCCCCGCTGCTATACACGGAGTTGCGTTGCTGAACGAAAAGATTTAACTTTGCGTAATACAAAGTGTATACACTTTGTATGTCGGGATAACATGCCATTGCAGCCTCTTTTTAAGTGAGTGAGGCCAACTGCAACTTGATTTTTTGCTTTTTATGTCTTAACTTTGCAGGAAGTATATATACTTCCTGCTTTTCGGAATGCTTAACCGCTGGTATGGCCGGTAAATCACGGTTCGTTATCGCAGAAGCCCGGATTCGGGCATTCTTTAAGCAGCACCCTAAGAAGGCTTTTACCAAGCTGCAACTGATTGCCGTGTTGGAGCAGCAACGGGCGACCTGGAACATTGCGCCGACCACTACGGAGGAAAAGCTGATTGACCAGCTGCTGGCCAAGCAGGTGCTGCAGAAGATTAAGCTGGAGTCTGACGGGTACTTGCCCGTGAAGGAGCTTTATGTGGAGGACACGTTTTCGGTGTTGCACATCGCCACGGCGTTGGCTCCCCGGGCCTACCTGTCCCATTACTCAGCTGTGTGGGCAAACGGCTTAACCACGCAGGTACCGAAGATTATCTACGTGACGTTTGAGCAGGCCAAGAAGCCCTCGCGGGAGGCGTCCCTGACGCAGGCCGGCATTGACGCGGCTTTTGCCAAGCCCCAGCGCCGCACCACGGCCAGCATCCGCTACGGGGACTTCACGTTTATGGTGCTCAACGGCGGGTTTACGAACCGCTTAGGCGTGCACCAGCTGGACGGCATTCCCACCACCAACGTGGAGCGCACCCTGCTCGACAGCACCGTGCGGCCCGGCTACGCCGGGGGCGTTTCGGCCGTCCTGGAGGCCTACCGCCAGGCCCGGGGCAAGCTCTCGTTGAATAAGCTGGTGGCGACGCTGGACGCGTTGGATTTCATCTACCCCTACTTCCAGGCGGTGGGGTTCTACCTGGAGCGCGCCGGCTACCAGGGCAAAAAGTTGGACGAGTTGCGGGAGCGCCCGATGGCGTTCGATTTCTACCTGACGTACGACATGGAGGAGAAGGATTATTCCGCCGACTGGCGGCTGTACTTTCCTAAGGGGCTGTAATTCCTGCAAAGGCATTCAGCACGTAGTCGAAATAAAAGTCAAAATCCCGCACTTCTTCCGTTTGGAAAACCGTCGCCCGGACGTTTTCCCAGTCGTCGCGGTGAATGGCCTTGTGGTGACGCATCTGCTGTAGAAACGCCAGCGGCACCCGCTTGGCGTCGAAGATGTGTTGCAGCAGGGCCCGACTTTCGGCGGAATTACAGGTTACTCCTTGGGACTCCATGATTAAGTGGATGTCATAGAAGTCCCGGGCCCGCGCCCTGGGCGTATGGGAAGGAATTATCTCGGCATACTGCGGCAGCTGCTGGCAAATGGCCCGTACCTTCTCGAATACAATCATTTCCGCCGTGTACACCTGCACGGTATAGCCATCTACTTTAATGGGCCGCTTGCTGCCTTCGCCCATGTACTCGAACTTGCTGAACTCGATTTGGAACTTCGGGGAGTGGTTGGGACGCAGGGGAATAAAATCCCGTCGCTGCGCTTGGGGACGGGCAGGCGCTTGGTCGAACACGCGCTGCTCCACGACTTTGAATTCAACCAGGTAGCCACCCCAAAAGTCGGCCACCTGGGGTTTGACTTTGGGCTTGCTGACAAAGTTGTAGTCCAGCACCACGTAGCCGTTTTCGGCGTAAGTCTGCACCAGCGTTTTTTCAATTCGGTCCTTAATGGCTTGGAGGTCTTCCAGAAAGTCGCCATCGGCCAGGGAGAAGTCTAGGTCAAAGGAAGTACGCGAAACCGCGCCCTGCTGGCCACTATAGGCCAAGTCGATGGCGTTGCCACCCTTTAGGGGTAGCGCAAGAGTAAGAACAGAAATTCCCGTTAGGGCAATTGAGCAAGCTGTTCCTCCAAGCTCGTCGGGTCGCGTAGCGGGCGCAGTTGCCCGGCGGCAATGCCCTCGGGCAAGGTGAAATCGTAGCGCCCCAGCATGTTGAAGTGTTCGTGCAGCAAGGGCGAGAGCCGGGCCACCTCACCCGGCTCCGGCGGTTCGGCCACTGCCTGGTGTTGTTCCAAGGCTTGTTGCAGATAGCGGGTGTTCCACAGCACCAGGGCGTTGACGACCAGGCCCAGCGCGCCCAACTGGTCTTCCATGCCCTCGCGGTAGCGCTGGCGCAGTTCGCCTTTCTTGCCGTGGAAGACGGCCCGCGCCACGGCGTGCCGCCCCTCGCCCCGGTTGAGCTGGACCAGGATGCGTCGGCGGTAGGCCTCGTCCTGCACGTAAGCCAACAAATACAGCGTTTTCTCTACCCGCCCGACCTCGGCCACGGCCCGCCCCAGCCCGGAGAGCGAGCCGGCCCGCTGCAGCGTGCGCATGACGGCCGTGGCTTTGACCTTGCCCAGTTTGAGCGAGCCGGCCAGCCGCAGCATGTCGTCCCAGTGGTCGGCGATGAGGCGGGCATTGACCACGTGGCGGCTCAGCTCGTTAAGCGGCCCGTAGTCCGCCTCTTTTTCGGGGTTCTCGTTACAACGGGGCGAAAAATTACGCTAAGCAGATTCGTCTTCTTGTTGCTGCCAGAAGGCCCAGTCCTCAGCCGAGAGTAGTTGCTGCATAAAGGCCGCGTAGCCCACGTCGCGGCGTTCGAGCGCGTGGCGGCGAAAGGCCCAGTTGCTACCGGCGGCCGCGAAGCCGGCCGTGGCCATGGCCTGGCGCATCCGGGGCGGTAGCCCGGCCAGCCAGTGTTGAAAATCGGCTTCCGTGAGCTGGCCGTCTGCCAACTGGTGATAGCGATACGCCGCGTTGCCCACGCGCAGCAGCTGGGCCTGCGCCGCGCGTTCCGTTTCCGGCAGCTGCTGCAACGACTGCACTTGTTGCTCGTGCAGGTGCGGGTGGGGGTGCTGGGGAATTAACAAGTCGTTGAGGTTCATCACGGGGGCTTGGTTAGGCGGCTTGGTTGCCGGTGGGAACCTGCAGGTGCGCGAGGTAGCGGTAAATCGTGGCGCGGCCTACGCCGAGCAACTGGCCGATTTCGGCCACGGTTTTGTCCTGCTGCAGGTAGAGCGTTTTCGCCGCCTGGGCTTTGGAGAGGGCCTCCTTAGACAGCCCCTTGGGCCGGCCGCCCTGCCGGCCCCGGGCCCGGGCCGCCGTCAGGCCGGCTTTGGTTCGTTCGCGGATGATGTCGCGCTCAAACTCGGCCAGCGAGGCAAACAGGTTAAACATGAGCCGGCCCTGGGCCGTGGTCGTGTCCAGGTGGTCGTGCAGGCTCACGAAGTGGATGCCTTTCTCCTGAAAGCCCGTCACCAGCAGCACCAGGTCTTTCAAGGAGCGGCCCAGCCGGTCCAGTTTCCAGACCACGAGCGTATCGCCGGCGCGCAGCCGGGTCAGCAGCAACTGCAACTGCGGCCGTTCTTTGGCGGAGGACGCTTTTTCCTGCACGATGTCGGCGCAGCCCGCGGCCTGCAGGGCGTCGACCTGTAGGTGCAGCTGCTGGTCCTGGGTACTCACGCGGGCATAGCCGACTTTCATGGGCGGTTGTCTTATAAAGTCACGGCGGCGAAGATACGCGAACATAGTTTCGTGAGATAAGAAAATAAGACGCTGGGCCGGTAGCTTGGCGGCGCGTTTCGACGGGGCCGGCTTGTCGCCGGAAAACGTCCGTTTTTCGAGACGCCCCAACCCGCCAAAAATCGACCACCCGGCCATAGCGTTGTTTTGCGTTCCTTCGCTAATGCCCCTGTTAAACATGGGGGGCGCCCGCCTGTCGGGCTTGCAGGATGCCCGGCATGGCTGCTTGCACCCACTCCGTCAGGGCCAGGAGTTGCGCCAGGTACGCCTGGCCGAAAGAAGTGAGGTGGTATTCCACCCGGATGGGCACTTCCGGGTACACCGTGCGGGCCAGGTAGCCGTCGCGCTCCAGGTGCTTGAGCCGCTCGGTCAGGGTCTTGGACGAGACGCCGTAGAGGCAGCGCTTGAGGTCGTTGAACCGCCGCGTGGGCACCAGGCCCAGGAAGATGACGATGAGAATGCTCCACTTGTCGCTGACCGGGGCCAGCACGTCGCGAATCGGACAGACGGTGGGCGGGCAGGCGGGGTCGAGGTGCCCGAATAATTGGTGAATCTTTTCGCGGGTGGCAAGGTGCTGCTGCTCAGCAACGGTTGCCGGTGAGGTACCTGGTTTCATGGGAGAAACTTCTTGTGTGGTCGGGGTTACTCAATCACCTTTGCTTTTCAAAAGTAACCAGGTTTACGATGCAACCCGCAAACGAAGTAGCCCAGATTATTGCCCGGCACGAAGCTTCTGGCCGGTACCTCGACGTGGACGGCGTCCGCACCTTTGCCCTCGATTACGGCAACGGCGAGGCCGTGCTCTGCATCCACGGCGTACCGGCCTCCTCCTACCTGTTCCGCAAAATGCTGCGCAGCCTCGAGCGCCTGGGCCTACGCGGCCTCTCGGTGGACCTGCCCGGTCTGGGCCTATCCGACCGGCCCGTAGATTTCGATTATACGTTTCGGGGCTTCGCCCGCTTCCTGCACCGAGCCACCGAGGTACTGGGACTGGAGCGCTTCCACCTGGTGGTGCACGACATTGGCGGCCCCATCGGCCTGGCCCTGGCCGCCGGGCACCCCGACCGCATCCAGTCGCTGACCATCCTCAACACGTTCGTTGACGTGGTCAATTTCAAAAAGCCCTGGCCCATGCGGCCGTTTGAGTTGCCCGGGCTGGGCGAGGCCGGGCTGCTGGCCCTGCGGCGCCCCCTCTGGTACCGGCTGTTCCAGGCGCTGGGCGTTTCGCGCATCGACGCCCTGCCCAAAGCCGAAGTGTACGCCTACGTGGACCTGCTCAAGCGCACCGATGGAGGCAAAGCCTTCCTGCACATCATGCGCCGTTTCGACCACTCCCAGGAACTGCAAGAGCTGTGCCGGCGCGCTGTGGCCCGTCCGCTTTACCCCGTGCAGGCCATCTGGGGCGTGGAGGACCCCGCGCTGCGCTTCGAGCACCACGGCCGGCAGGTGCAGCACATGGCCCAGCTGCCGCAGGTGCACCTGCTGCCGTCCAAGCACTTTCTGCCCGAGGAGATGGGGCCGGACATTGCCCGCCTGGTTGCCGCATTGGTACGGCAGTGCTAACCCGCGCCCGATGGGCCCGCATCCGGCAGAAAGTGCTTGGACGGCAGTAGGTGCTTGCTATAGGGCCGGGAAGGGCCGTAAGTATCAGCCGTACCCCAAAACCAGGTGCCCAGCCAAGAGAAGTGGAGAAACAGCTTGCTCAACTGCCCTAACGGGAATTTCTGTTCTTACTCTTGCGCTACCCCCTTTAGCACGATGGCTTCATTTAACTCGTCATCGGAAGCGAGGGCAATCAGGGCGAGGCGCTTGATTTTATTGACGACGTCAATGTCCATACGGAGAGCTTAGAAGCGCGGTAGCTGAACTACTGCACCAGAAAATTAGCCGAATTTCGGGCGCCCCGCTAAAGGGATTGGTAACACCAGTAACACTGGTAATAACGGTAATACTGGTAATATGAGTAACACTGGTAATACTGCTGATGGTAGCCTCAGAAGTCAAATAGGCGGAATTCTACTGCCTGAGCCAATGGTGAGCCAATCTTCCTGTTGAAAAAAGTGCCTTTGCAGCATTCATTGAAGGATTAATACTTGGGCGCCGGCGCGTAGTGAGCCCATTATGAGCCAATCGACCAGTACTCCATCTTGGCTCCGCAGGGCACGTACTTCTGCAGGTAGCTGCCCTTCTCCAACTCGCCCAGGTAGCGCGTGGCCGTGGACTTGCTTATGCCCAATTGCTGCACCACGAGGTTGGTGAGGCGGCCGAGTTGGTCGGCGTAGAGCAGCTCCGGAACCAGGTCAGCACGTACGCCCTGCGGCTAGCGTTCCGATGGCCGGCTGGTTACCGCTTGCAACTCGGCCACGCTAAGGGAGGCCAGAGGGAGGGCAATTGCCAGGCCTGCGCCGTGCACCACCTCATTGGCCCAGGCCGCCAAGTCTGCCGCGTACACCATCTGTTGCCCGGCGCTGTTCTGATACACTGTCTTGCCTTCTAGGAACACGGCAAGGTTGGGGCGCAGTGCCGCGGGAATGTCGGAAAAGGCTTGGTCGGTGGCGGCCGTTAGCAGGGAGTCTAAATAGGTGCGCAGGGCTAGATAAGCCGCGGAGTGTTCAAATGGCATGAGGTAAAAGCAGGAATCCACTGCAAAGTACTTCACCTAAATTATAGACGCTATCGGCCTTCTTGATGATTTAGAAGGTTTTCAAGTAGAGTAATACTGGTAACATCGGTAATATAAGTAACATTAGTAACACCAGTAACATTCGGCTGCGTATGTTTGCGGCATGAGCAAGATTCTGGCGTTTACAAACCAAAAGGGGGGAGTCGGCAAAACCACGTCCACGGCCAACGTCGGCGCGGGCCTCGCCCGCGCCGGCCAGCGGGTGCTGCTGGTGGACCTGGACCCCCAAGCCAATCTGACCAAAGGTCTGGGGCTGGTCGATGCCGAACAAAACGTGTACGGGGCCTTGCTGGGCGAATACCGCCTGAAAGCCTACGCGCTGCACGAGAACCTGGCGCTGGTGGCCGGCTCCCCGGCCCTGTCGGGCTTTGAGAAGGTCAAAGGCGACGAACTGGACCGCGAGTTTCTGCTAAAGGAATTGCTCGAACCTGTGCGCGAGCGCTGCGACTACATCCTGCTGGACTGCCCGCCGGCTCTGGGCCTGGTCACGCTGAACGCCTACGCCTGTGCCCAGGCGCTCTACGTGCCGCTGGAAGCCCAGATGTATGCCGCCGACGGCTTGGAGAAAGTGTTGGAGCTGGTCGGTCGGGTGCGGCGGCGACTGAACCCCGAGTTGTCGGTAGGCGGCATCTTCTTCACCCGCCACGACGGCCGCAAGGTGCTGCGCCGCGAAACGGCCGAGGAACTGCGGACGCTCTATCCGGGGCTCGTGCTGACCAGCTTCATCCGCGAGAGCATTGCCTTGGGCGAAGCGCCGCACCTGGGCCAGGACATCTTTACCTACGCCCCGCAGAGCGCCGGCGCCGCCGACTACCAGGCGCTGGTAGCCGAAATCCTCACCCGTTAACTCGCTGCCTGCTTCCCATGGCCAAGACCTTCAAAAACCTGCCCCGCCCCGGTGAGCCGAATGCGCCGAAGCCCACGTCCGAACGCGACTTTTTTGACCTCAGCGACGAGCCAGCGCCCGTGAAAAAGCCGGCTGAGAGGCTGGAATCAACAGGTAATACCGGTAACATAGGTAATACTAGTAACATGGGTAATACTGGTAATACCGGTGAAGTGCCCGGCGTCATTCCCGCTCCTTCGGCTGCTAAACCAGCGCCGGCTGGGGTGCGTCAAACCTTTGTGCTAAGCCGGGGCCACCTGGAGCAACTGCGCGATTACGTTCATGCCCGCCGCGCCCAGGGAGAGTATACCTACTCCCAGAAGCAAGCCCTGCAGGAGGCCTTGGAACTGCTCTTTGCGGGCGCGGCCCCGGCCCCACCCCGGCCGGCCCAGGCCCGCGAGCAAGAGCAGCAGCGCCGGCAGCGTATCCAGCAGGGACGACGGCCCGAAGGCAAGGAGTAGCGCAAGGGTCAAGCTTCTTTTGTCAGGTTTGGCCTGGGTCACCGGTTTGTACCAGTAAGGACTTGACAGTGGGAGATGGGAATAGGCTCGTCAAGCCTTCGCCAGGCCTCCAATCGGAAAAAGCCAGGGAAGCGCTGTAAGCGACGCGGCAGGAGAATAGGCTGTCCGGCTACTCTAAGGCCTCGTGAGCGCCGCACAGCGGCCCGTTGCCGGCTTTTTAGCGCATTCGACCAGGGATAGGGAAGCGGATGAATAGAAGCCGGCTGATGCCCAAGCTCCATTGGAAAGCTGTCCTTCGTGCGCAACGCTGCTGAACGGCCCGAGGGTAATCACCCACAAAAGGCAGTGTAGTAACACCGGTAACATTAGTAACACTGGTAATACCGGTAATACTTCTTTAACAAAAGCAGTTTGCGGCCTAGGTTTGCATTGGTGTTATGGTAGCCGATTTAATGCAGGTCCTCAACGCATTAACTGCTTTTAGCCGTCTTGAGGCCCAGCACGGTGAGCAGGAGCCCGGCCGGGTTTTTATCGGCCTTGATTTTATCGGTCTTTAGCCGGTACATGAACTTGAACAGCTCGTTGAGCAGCTGCTCATCGCCCAGAATGCGGCCGACCAGCTTCGCATCTTTAATGCCCAGCGTTTCCAAGTGACGACGGGCCATTACGACCCGGGCCTGCTCCGGCGATTCGTCAAAGGGAATGGGCAGCTGCTTCGGCTGCTGTTGGGTGACGTAGAAGCGGACGGCGTGAAAGGAGCGGCCCTGCTTGAGCAGCGTATAGCCAATCTTGAGCTCGGTGTTCTCGTTGATTTGCCGGACGGCAATATCGAGCACCTTTGCCTTCAGGTCGCTGATGCGCTGGAACTGCTCGGGCTCCTTGCCCTTGGCGTCCTTGAGCTTGAGCATGAGTTTGAACTCCTCCAGGTCGTAGGTCTTGGTTTCGCCGATGTCCTTCCACTGGGAGGCCAGCTGGTAGATGCGCTTGGCATACTTGCTGGAAATCTTCAGGGCCGAGAAAAGCTGAAACGAGGTGAAGTTGTTCTTCAGCTCGAACAGGTAGGGCCGGATGTCCTCCGATAGCCGGATGCGCAGATAGCCCTGGCCTTTGACGTACTCCACCTTCTGGAACATCCAGAGTTGCACGTAGGCCTCGTCGTTCTCGACTTCGAACATGCGCGAGCCCATAGACTCGGTGGCTTCTTTCAGCTGCTTGTAGTGCCACTCGCGGCCCGTCATGGCCACGACCTCGTTCATGTGAATCTGGTACTCCTGGTTGGGCGCATCTTCCCGGCGGAGCTTGGAAAGCAGGAAGAACAGCAGGTCCAGCTGGCAGGCCGTGTAGTCGTAGCGGGCAGTAGTGATGGCATTGTGCTGCCGGACTTGCAGGGCGTCGGAGGTTTCCATGGGGCGGGGGTAGGCCGCAAATATAGGGGGTGGAGGCTAAAAACTACCCTGAATTATCAGCGTAGTTTTTAACTGATAAAAAGTCGTAGTTCAGCGATGGGGTGACTGATAAAAAGTCGTTTTTAACTGATAAAAAGTCGTTTTTAACTGATAAAAAGTCGTTTTTAACTGATAAAAAGTCGTTTTATATGCTTGTAACAAACAGTAAACCAGCAAGTTCTGGCCCCTGCAAATAGTACAAATAAAGAAAATACACAAGTTGTTGACTCGCGCGAGAGGTAAAAAAGCTTTTAAAGGGATGTTCGACCCGGGGAAAACAGCAAAAAGGGAAGCATAAAAAAGCACACCAGGGCGCGGATCGATTGCACTTTTTTTATAATTAATTATGCTTAATAAAGCGCTTTAGCGCCATCGCTGGGGATGATGGACAGAAATCGGAGTTTTTGCCGCTATCAGGTACTGGCAGATTCTGACAGCTGCTGCCATAAATGCGCTCCAGCGGGCCTAAAGCTATTTCGAGTCAATTGTTCGTACCGTAAAGACGACTTTTTATCAGTCATTCTGCGATTAAAGGACCTCAAGGCCGTCAGTTCAGGCATAGGCAACGCTTCTGGGTGAGATAAACGAGGGTGCACTGATAAAAAGTCGTTTTTCACGAGGTCGTCCACGCGTCAATTATCGTTTTAGACTTTAGGCCCTACAAATCGCTGAACCCAACCACGCGTCATCATCGCGTCCGTGCATTGTTTCTATGAACACGCGCCTGATTCGGATAGGAAACTCCCTGGGGATTGTGCTGCCCAAAAAGCTATTGCAGCAGTACCGACTCACTGGCGAGGTAAACCTGCAGCCTACGCCGGAGGGGGTGCTCCTTACACCCGTCACCAAGTTCTGCCGTCAGGGCTGGGACGAGCGCTTTCAACACGCCACCACCCAAAACCAGGTACCGGAAAGCGAACTGCTGGAGGGCTTCCCGGACGAAGCCTTTGAGGACGCAGAGTGGCAGTGGTAACCGCGCTTGGTCAGAGATGTGCTTGTCAACTCTGATTCAAAGCAGCCCCGTTGGGGGGCTGACCCGCACGCGGGGTGGTTGCTCATTTCTGCCTTTCCAGGTAGGCTATAACTTCCCCCTGTAAGGAGAGTGAAGTTTAAGTCAATTACCCCCGACTGGTGTATAACGCACAACTGATTCGCTGCTTGCGTAGCTGCTCAACTCCACCGCGCACGCAGCTTGCGACCGGTTCCATAAACCGTATTAGTACTAAATTTCAAGTTGTATCGACGAACCGTCTATTCGCGTTAAAGCTTCCCTTAACAGACTCTATAAACTTGATTTTTGGGGCCTGGCTACTCGTTGCTCGACTACGGCTACGGTTTGCTGAGCACGCCGGAGCTGCCGGCTTTTCGAGTTGAGGATTCGAACAGCACTCCAGCTAAGCGGTGGCCCGAATGGCCATTGACCCACCATCGCTTGTAGTCAAGCCCTGAGCTACTAAGGCAGCCAACGTGTCATAGTATCACTCCGGACCTGCTACGCCTAGTAGCGGGCTAATAGCCGATGCTCGTCCCCCACGGTGTGCGAAGCTGACCCTGGGTTTAGGTACAACCAGGCAGGTGAGAAGCGGTAGGCTGGAATCAACCAGGCAGGCGTGAACGCAATACTGGAAACGCTGCTCACACTGTCCTAGCCGGACCCCTAGGCAGGCTTGGCTGGCCGAGCTAAGTGCCGGTTAAAGTAGGCATCCATTCATCGGGAAAAGCTAGGCGAGCCAAGCCAGTGAAACCAGCGTGAACTCAGATGCGAGAATAGGAACTGCTTCCCTGATATCGAGATTGCCGGAAGGGGGGCGCGACAAGAATCCCGACTAGATGCGTGGGAAAACCGAATAGCCAACACCGCTGACCGATGACTATCCCTCACGCCTTATACGTCTGGCTCGGCTCAAAACAGGACTTCCGGACCCGTCCTTTCACCGGTTTTCGAAAGAGTAAAAACCAGATTATTCCGGTTACTCCGCCTTATGGTAAATCCGACTAACTTCTTTTGACACCCATTGGAGCAGGATGCTGATGGAATGTTTGCCTACTCGAAGTTTAGCAGGCTCACGGCTCAATAGCGCAGACAATTTAGTCTCTAGCTGTAACCTAGCCTCGTTCTTTCCCGTCTGTTCAACGGCCCCTGACGCGTGGGTTAGCCAGCCATGTTAATGGCGGCAAAAACCTACGGTTTCTGCGCCCTTAACGGCTGGCTTTGGCTCCTGTCGTCGCCAAAGACCTCTTCCCCCTGTTCTGCTATGGACCCTTCCCTGACTGCTGATGAGCCCCGGCCCAAACGCCAAGGCGGGCGCCCCCGCAACCCCGAGGCCCGCCCGGACCGGGCTACGGTGCGCTTCACTAAAATTGAATACCTGGCGGTAAAGCGGCGGGCTAAGTCGGCGCGGCTAACGGTAGCCGACTACTGCCGCCAAGCCGTGCTCACCGGCCAGGTGCTGCCCACGCTGGACCCGGCCGCGCTGCCGGCCCTGCACGAGCTGCGGGCCTTGGGCAACACGTTGAATCAGCTGGTGAAGAAGGCGCACGGGGATGGGGTGCGCAGCATCGCCGTCAAGGCCGACGCCCTGCTGGACGAGCTTCACAAGCTACTCGCGGTATGATTGGCAAGACCATCATCGGGCGCAGCTTCGGGGGCTGCGTCGCGTACCAGTTCAAGAAGCTCGACCAGGGCGCGGGCGCGGTACTGCTGAGCCGGGGTGTGCGGGATTATGACGCCGAGGCCATGACCCAAGACTTTGAACAGCAGCGTCGGCTGAACCCCGCGCTGGGGCGGGCGGTGTGGCACACGTCCATCTCATTTCCGCCGGAGGAAAAGGAGCAGTTGACGAATGACAAAATGGCGTCTATTGCGTTGGATTACTTGGAGGGGATGGGACTCGCCCAGGGGCAGTACGTGGTCATTCGCCACGACGACCGGCCCCACCCGCACTTTCACATCGTGGCCAACCGGGTGGCGGACGATGGCCATACGGTAGGGGATGGCCACAACTATTCCCGCAGTGAAACGCTGCTCCGGGAGCTGGAGCAGAAGTATGAGCTGACCCCGGTACTAAGCTTGGAAAAACGCAAAAGCCTGGCCAACGTGCCCGCCCACGACCAGGCCCGCATCCGGCTGCGGGAGGCAGTGCAGGCGTGCGCCCAGCAGGCGAAGAGTTTACCCGAGTTTACCCGGGCAGTGGAAGCGCGGGGCCTTACGGCGCAGCTGCATTATAACGCCGCCGGGAAGGCGACGGGCATCAGCTTTGAGCAGGACGGGCAGCGGTTCAAAGGGAGCCAGCTGGCGCGTCCGCTGTCACTGGCGGGCCTGACCAAGACGTTTGAACAGAATGAGCAGCAAGCGCAGCATCAGCAGCTCTCCCCACAAGCAAGGCCGCGGTCCCGGTCATCCGACCAATGGTTGGGCTATTAAACCGAAAGCAGTAATCATCTACCCCTTCTTTATGAATAACGAACTCATTGGTGAACTCCTGCAGGGCCTGACCGACGACGTGGCCAGCGTTAAAAAGAGCTTGGCGGAACAGACAGCCCCGGTGGATTACCGACCGACGCTGGAGAAGTTGGCGACTATCGTCCTAGCCCTGCAACAGGCAGCGGCCAAGCCGGCCCCCGCTCCCGTGGGTCCGGCCCCGGTGGGGGTGAGCAAGGAGCTGGAGCAGCAGCTGCGGCAGGCAGTGGCGGAGGAAGTGCGGCGGCACCACCCGGACCGGCCGTTGTCGCAGGCCGTGCGGTATGGGGTATGGGTATTCGTGGGCGTGCTGGCGTTGCTCTTTCTGAGTTGGTGGGGGTGGTGGAACGCGGCGGCCGTGCGCGACCAGCGCGAGCGCAGTGCGTGGTTGTGGCGCGAGACCATGCAAACCAATCCTACTTACACCGCATCGGTGACTGCACGGTGGCGGCAGGACTCGGTCAAGTTTCAGGAAGAGACCATTCGCCTAGAGGAGCGCGAGCGTTTGCTACTGGAAGCGCAGCGGAAACGGGCGGAGGCGGTGGTACTGGAAAAGGAGGCGACTGCTAAAAAGGCCAAAGAGTAAATTTCTAGCGCTTCGAGATATGGCGAAATAACGGGTTTCCTAGGAGGCGCGGCGGCGCAATTAAAATGGTCTAGAAACGCTCTGAAAGTGGTTTGAGTGAATTTTACAGCGTATCTTGTAGGATGGAACAACCCTTTAAAAAGCCGTCGTTTTGGCCCGAGAGTGGCCCGCCGTTTACGCGCTATAATGAGTTGGATACCTTCCTGCGCATGTCCAGCTTCGCGTGGCACGCGGAACTGGCGTGCCGCAAGTGGCTGGAACGGGGAGCAACTTTCCCGGGCGGGCTTAACACGCCGAAAACAACGGCGTGGATGTCGCTGCTGAGCTACGTAAATCCCCCGTTGGATGCAGGCCAGGAGTTTGGCATCTCGCCGGAGAAGGAGCCTGAGGTTTCTATCCTGCGGGCGTACCAGCTGCTGCTGACGGGCCTGAGCGTGACGGAAGTCGTGGAGCGCATGGAAGAACATCCCCTGCCGGATAATCTGCCGGACTTTCTTATTAATGGCTAAGTATGCCTTTTCCCCCCCACTGCCCCAGTTACCGGCCAGAGTAGCCATTTCGGCCGGTGTACCAGGTTCGGATACGGCGCACCTGCAGCCCATCATTGACTTTTTAAAAGAGCAGGGCAACACACCAGCTACCGGTGATAAGTTCGAGTACAACCGTGATGGATTGGGCGTGTATGGCTTTGCCCAGCCGCTCGATATACAGCTTTTGCAGGAGCACTTCGATTTTCCCTCCAGCATCAGCCTTTCCGTTGATGGCTTGCATGACAGCCGCCATTTCGTGCGGATTCAGCATACGCCCAACCAGCCAGCGCGCCGCTTTTCCTTTGAAGCGTCCCAATGAGCTATACGCCCCACTTTCACGAGGAAGAACAGACCCCCACGCAGCGGTGGGATGCGGTGCGGTGGGCCATTTTCGTGGGCGCCAGCGACCGGGCGGTGCCTTCGCAGGATATGGCGCTGCTGCAGTTGCGCTACGTCGCGGGCGAGATTGACCAGGTGCAGGTGCACGACGAGTTGATGCGGTGGTACCGGCCCGATATTGCCCCCGCGGCCGACGTGCGTCCGCTGCCGCCCGAGCTGCCCGGCCGGGTGTACCCTTACGCGGCGGAAATGGCCGCCCTGATGCAGGAAATGAACGAGCTGCCGCCCTACGGGCCCTATATCGTGATGGACGAGACCCTGCCTATACCGGAGCTGTAAGGCCATGTTTAACCCATCCCACCCCGGCGACCTAATTCGGGAGAGCCTCGACGGGCTGCGCGAAGAAACCGGGCAGCCGCTGCCGCTGGCGGACGTGGCTGAGCGGCTAGGGACGACCCTGAGCACCTTGGAGGCGATTCTGGACCGGCACCAGCCCGTCACGCCCGCGCTGGCCTCGCGCCTGGCGGCGCTGTTCCCCAACACCACGGCCGCGTTTTGGCTGACAGTGCAGGAACGCTACGACGCAAACAGCCGCAAGTAAAGGAAGGCACTAAGTCCAGGGCAATCGGTGTGGAAGAACAAGCATCACCCTTTAGGAATTTGCTGTGGCTAGGACGTGCCACCTGGTTGACGCAAACCAGGTGTCCCGCGTTCTATTTCCAGGATAGGTTGCAGTAGATTAGGGTGGTAAGCCAACCGCAATCTTTCTGATTAGCAACCATGAGATACCGGTATCAGGAGCGCCCTAAACCACCCATCAAGGCCAATAAAATTATTTACAGCCTCTCGCTGGCCCGCCCGGCCCTGGCCAAGCTGCGGGGCAAAGGCAAGCCCTACGACGCGCTCATGGAGGTCATTCTGGCCATCGGCCCGGATGATAAGTCGCCGTCGAGCAAGGCGCTGCAGGAGCAGTTTGGCATCAGCGCGGGCAAATTCCGCAAGTGGCTGGATACGCTCCACGAGGACTTCATCGCGGTGATTTCAGCCGATGCCGATGTACTCCAGTACACGAATGTTGAGCACATCGTGCACGTTCGCGGGAAGCGGGAGGGGGTGAGCTTTCTGTGCCGGCTGCCGATAATACCCCGGGTGGGCGAAGGCCTGGAACTCTGGTTTCTGATGGGCGAAACCGGGGAAGGGGCTTACTACGTCGAGGACGTGCGCTACGAGCTGAGCGACGACAAGCTGCTGGTCATTGTCAGCGCCCGCCCGGGCTATTTCGATGCCTATTTCTGGCAGTTGCGGGCCCGCGCCCGCTTTGAAGGCCGGCTGCCTTATGAGCTGGAAGATGAAATGGGCGAGTATCGCACCCGGGACTACCTGCGCAAGCTCTACGAGACGCCCCGGCCCGTCGTGCCCCCGGCGTCGGCGGTTGGGATGCCCGGCACCCCGCGCAAGCGGCGGGGGCAGTGGGGGTAAACGGGTAGCGACGAGGCCGCCCATCGGCCGCCAAACGACGAGTCGTTAACCCGGCGGTGAGGAGGGCTGGAAATGTCGCTGCAGCACGGATTCGACCTGGAGGCGGGTGAGCGGCTTGGTTAGGACATCCGCTGCCACGCCTAACTGTTGGATGCGCTGCAAATCGTGGGCGTGTTCGGAGGTGGTAAGCACAACAATGGCTGCGGCGCACTGGCGGGCCTGAGGCAGCTGCCGGTAGTTTTCCAAAAAGGCGAGGCCGCTCATGACGGGCATGTGCACGTCGAGCAGCACGAGCAGCGGCGCGGCGTCCTCGTCGGGCTGGGGGCAGAGGTGCTGCAGGGTTTGCAGGGCCTCTGACCCGTTGCGGGCGACCAGCACCTGCTCGGCCACTCGTAAGCGTTGGAGCAGGCGGGTGTTGAGGAACAAGGTGGTTGGGTCGTCGTCAACCAGCAGGACTTTTGGCAGTTTGGGCATGGCATAACGGACGCTGACCGCGTCGGGGTGGTGATGCCCTCGTACGCACTGCGTTGGCCAAAGGGGCATCCAAGCGGGATAAGCAGTTACATCTCCGTAGTAATTCGCGACCTGCCTACGGGTTTATTGGCCGGAAATACGGGTTTTTTACGGCTAATAAGCCAATTGTTCAGCTTGTTGCCCCTGGGCCGGCGCCGGAACTTTGCCGGATGATAAACGAAGAAGCCCGGCGACGGGCCGTGCAGGCGTGCCTGAGCCTTACCAAGGGCCCGGCGATTGCCGCCTCTTGCTACGAGCGGCGCCTGCTGGTGCAGTACATCCGGGGGGAGTTGACCATTGACCAGGTCTGTCGCCTCCTGGACAAGTAGGCCGCTAGTTCCTCCCCCTTCCAATTAGGCCTAACTACCGGCGCCTGGCGGCCCCGGCTGCCCGGGACCGCCGGCTAGGCCCAGTCGTAGCGACCGCCATAACGGGGCTGGTAGAGGAATGTAATGTGTCCCTCGTCGGAGCCGTAGAGCACCTGGTGCAGTGCCTGACGGGTGCGGGCCTGGTGCTGATGCCAGTGGCCGCGCAGGAAAGCGGGCGATGGGGAAGTAATTCGGTGGTCGTGCCGATTGTGGCAGCGGCCTCGTTGCTGAGCCGTCCAGGCCCAGCGTTTTTTGGGTTGTTTCATGAGAGCGGTTAGGTTGATACCTACCGCTCATGGGATGTGCTGTGAAAGCGTTTCATATTATGGGAAGCCACGTAGAGGGCTGAGCATTAATGCGCAATGAAGGTAGCAGAAAAGAGAATTATTCTTTCCCCACGGCCCCGAAAAGCTAAACGGTCGCAGTAGCCGGAAAGGGCTTATTTTGCATCGTGCATTATACCGACTTTGAAACCCGCTGGCTGAAATCAGGCGGTGCGGAGCGGGCCAACTACGGCCTGTTTCTCCAGGATTTATGTGACTTACTCGGCGTTCCGCGCCCGGACCCGACCACCGATAACCCCGCCCAGGATGCCTATGTGCTGGAACGTGCTGTGACGTTCGAGGACGGCGGTGGCAAGCAGACCATTGGCCGCATCGACCTTTATAAGCGAGGGTGCTTTGTGCTGGAAACCAAGCAGGGCACCACCACCCCCGACGAGCAGGCCGCCGCCGAGAAAGCGCAGCTGGGCTTGCCAGCTGAGAAGCGCCGCAAGGGCCACGCCGTGCGCGGCACGGCTAAGTGGGAGCAGATGATGAAGGCCGCCCAGGAGCAGGCGCTGCGCTACGTGCGGGCCCTGCCAGCTTCGGAGCCGCGCCCGCCATTTGTGGTTGTGGTGGACGTGGGACACTGCTTTGATGTGTACAGCAACTTTGCCGGCGTGGGCGATATCTACGTGCCGTTTCCCGATGCCGCCCATTCCCGCTTCTACCTGCAGGCGCTGGCCAAGCCGGAGCTACGGGAGCAGCTGCACCTACTCTTCACCGACCCGCAACAGCTTGACCCCAGCCGCCGCGCCGCCCGGGTCACGCGCCAGCTCGCCGGCTACCTGGCCGGGTTGAGCACCCAACTAGAAAAGGCCGGGCATCCGTCCGATGTGGTGGCGCAGTTCCTGATGCGCTGCCTGTTCACCATGTTTGCCGAGGTGCGATTCGTTCATCCTAAATGGAGCCACAAGCCCAGGGACGGATGGCAAGGAGTAACGCCACCTTCTTGAGGGCGCTACTC
>NZ_BAABGZ010000060.1:0-29674 GCF_039541835.1 Hymenobacter saemangeumensis
TAGCGGCGGTAGGAGGCCGCCCCGAGCAGGCCCACCACCAGCAGGGCCCCGGCCAGCAGGTTGCGGTACTGCCGCTGCCAGCTTGCCTCGGCCCGCTGGGCCGCGGCGCGGCGCTGCAGCAGGCGTATCTGGTTTTCCTTGTGCTCGGCTTCGTAGCGCGTGCGCAAGGTGGCCAGCTGTTCGGTTTTGTCGCGGGTAAAGAGCGAGTCGTTGATGCGGCGGGCGCGACGCTCGTGCGTCAGGGCAGCCCGGAAGTTGCCCCGCGCTTCGTAAAGCCGGGACAGCACTTCTTCGGCGTAGACCCGGGTACTTGCGAATTCAGGCCCCTGGGCCTCCCGATAGGCTTCGTAGGCGTAGCGCTGGGCAATGTCGAGGTGCTGGAGCTGCAGGTGCGCATCGGCCAGGCCGATTAGCACAAAAGCCAGCTGGTTGAGGAAGGGCCGCTGCCGCAGCCAGATTTCCGCCTGCCGGAAGTAGGCAATGGCTGCTGCCGGCCGCCCTTGCCGCAAAAGTAAATCCCCCTTGTAGTAGTAAAGAGAAGGCAAAAAGCCTTCGGTGGCTTTGGCTGGCAAGGCCTGGGCCTGCCGAAGGGCCAGCCGTATCTGGTCGGCGTAGGCCGAATCCCGCCCCTTGCCCTCCAGGGGGCCCACCAGGGAGGCATTGAGCCGGGCTACGCTTACCGAGTCGTGGTTGCGGGCATAGGTGTCGCGGCTGGCCCGCAGGTACACGTAAGAAAGCGAGTCTTCCTTCATCACCCCGTAGAGGCTGGCAATGGCATTCTGGACATCGGCCACCTGCAGGCTGTCGGGCGACGAGCGGGCGTGCCGCAAGGCCCGGAGATAGAGCTGCATGGCCTCCCTGGGCCGGCCCTGCTGCTGGTTCAGGAAGCCCAGCCAGTTGTACAGGCGGGACTGCCCATAATGGTCGCGGTGGGTGCGTAAGATGCGCAGGCTGGCATCAATCAGCCGTAGCATGGCTGGGAAATCCTGTGTACGCTCGTAGATGGCGGCCTCCATCTGGTAGGTTCGGGCTTCCATTTTCCAAAGCCCCATACGATTTGCAGCCGCCCGCACGGCCTTCAAGTGCTGAGTGGCCGCCTCAGGACGGGGAACCTTTACGTACAGCCGGGCCAGCTGCAGCTCGGCATCGGCGGCCGCAGTGTCCAGGCCTGCCTGACGGGCCAGTGTCCAGGCCTGCTTTGCCTGGGCAAAGCTCCGGGCCGTATCGGTTCGCTCAGCAGCCACGCTACCGGCCAGCAGCGCCGCTATCTGAGCACGTGCGCTACCTGCAGTGGATTGCGCCTTGGCACCGGCTCCAGCTAAGCCAATCAGAACCAAGGCAGCCCGATACCAGGAAATGCAGCGCATTTAGGATTGATAGATTGTAAAGCAGAGCAAGATAAGCCCGCCCATGTTGTCGACCCGGGCAGCTGGCCGAAAGCACCAGGGCAACGAATGGGTAGCAGCAGGCTTGCCGCCTGTACTTCGGGTATTTACAGCTGGTGCGCGGCCTGAAGTCCGGCCATCTCCTGCCCCTGTTCAGCAGACTTAGGCCAGACCTGGTGCCAGGCGCTTGAAAGAGAAAAGTGAAAGCGCTGTAGGGCAGGTTGGTAAGGACATCCCATGAGCTTGAAACGGCAGCAGCCTTTCCCGAGCTCCTGCGGCCGCTGCTCGGTTAGGGCCGTCTCGCTGTACTGGAGCCCGGGCAGACCGCTGCACTTGCTGGGACCCAGAATTGCTTGTGCAAAAAAAATACCCCACCAGTCTTACTGGTGGGGCACTTCATGCACAGGCGCACCCTGGAATCAGTCGGCTTTTGTCACGGTATACGTCACCTTTACACCCCGCAGGGTCAGGGCATTATTGTTGCTGAGGCCGAAGGTAGTACGCAGGGTATAGGTCTGATTTTCGTTGTCGACCACCACGTTCAGTGCCGGCGACGTTACGCTGTTGTAGTTGCTGCCGCTGGTGAGCGTAGCTAGTACGCTCCGGGAGGCTGTTGGCCCGGTAGTAGTGTAGGAAACAAGCTCGGTTACAATATTCTGGGCCACCCCATCGAAGGTAGTCATGGTGATGCCCGTAATAACTGCTCCCTGGGGCAGGTGCAGCGCGGCCCGATATACCGGGGTGCCGCTGGCAGCCGTGGGATAAAACTCATCGGTGGTGGCGAAGAGGGTTCCACCAGTAGTACCGTTTTCCGCCTGAAAATCGGCAAAGCCCAGCATGACTGACCTGGTTTTCGCGGCTGCGTAAGTGTAGTCGTTGGCTGCGGGAATACGCACGTCGCCGCTTACTTCCAGCTTGGCACCGGGGTTGGTGGTGCCAATACCCACGTTGCCGTTGTTGGCAATGCGCAGGCGGGAGCCGGCTACCAGGTTGCCGGTGCCATCAACGTTGCTCTCGGCCACGCCGGGGTTGGTCACGTAGGTGGAGATGTCGAGGTCGCCGGTGAGGGTTTGCTGGATACCGGCGGCCGGGCGGCCGCTTTTGCCATACTTGATGGTGCCGGTGCTGCCGTCATAATAGAGGTTCCAGCCCAGGAAGGGTGCCCCGCCGCTATGGAAGTACCAGTCGGCCCCGCCCGAAGCAATGTGCAGGCGCTCTTTAGGGGTGCTGGTGCCCAGGCCGGTGTTGCCGCTGGCGTCCATCGTCATTCTTATGGTGCTGGAGGTGAAGAAACTCAGGTCGCTGAGGTTGCTCGAACCATCGCCGCGATAGATGCTTTGCATTCCGCTGAGTGTAAAATTCTGGCCTGCCGTTACGCGCGGGCCAAAACCCATTACTCCGATGAAATCACCGGTCTGCAGCGGTGCGGGCGCAGCGGCCGTGCCCCGGGCCCGCTGTACGGCAATGCCCGGCGCGGCACTGGCCCCAAAGGCCCGCAGCACCACGTCGTCTTCGCCCCCTCCGCCCGAGTTGTCGGCCGATACCAGCAGGCGCGAATCGGGGGTACGGGTGCCAATGCCCACCAGCCCCGACGAGCGTACGGCGAAAAGGGAGGTGCCCGCCGTGGCCTGGGCTCCTTTGCTCACATCCAGAGCGGTAGTGGCGGCATTGCTGCCGTCAATCTTCACGGCCAGGCCGCTGGCCTGGGTGCCGGTGCCGCCGTTATATATAAGGGCCGCATACCCCTCCTGGCTGGTGCCCCAGGTCAGGGAGTTTGGAAAAGCCCCGATGCCGTCGGCCGCGATGATGTTGGCGTTGGTATTGGCCAGCATGGAGAACGGCGCCGTGGTGCCGATGCCCACGCGGGGGCCAGCGTAGTTGTCGAGCGTCAGCACGTGCTGGGTGCCCACCGTGGGAGCGCTGGAGCCCGCCGCGGTATTGGAGCTGTTCACGTAGAAATCCAGGGCATTGCCTCCACCGCCCAGGCCGGAGTTGTGGCGCGTGCGAAGCCAGTGCCGGTAGCCCCCGCCACGCCATTGAAAGGCCAGCGCCTGCGGGTCGTTACCTCCTCCCGAGTCGGCCCCGCCGAGGATGTCGAGCTTGGCAAGGGGCGTGGTGGTGGCAATACCTACGCTACTGGCCTGGTTGCTCGGGTACAGGGTATTGCCGCTCTGCGTCCACTGCGGGTCCTGGAAGGTAACCGAGCCGTTGGCCTGCTGCGTCAGCACCTGCCCGGCCTGCCCGGCCAGCGGTGGCAGGGTGTAGCCGCCGCCCTGCACAAAGCGAGCAACCGGCAGCGAATTGCCTGAAAGTAACCCCTGGTTGGTGAGGGTACAGCCGGAAACGACATTATCGGCAGCCCGCACATAGGATTGGTAGGCCGGGGAATAATAGGCTACTTCGTCAATCGCGGAAGTGGTGGCGTTGTCGAAGCAAATTTGTACGTAGATATTGCTGGTGCCATCCCACACAAATGGCTGGGTAAAGGAATAGCTATTCCATCCCAGCGCGGTAGTGATGGCGCTGGAAAATACCGTAGTGAGCCCGCTTTGAAACGTTGTACCGGCTACTGTGGCGGCAGTGGACCCCACTTGAATGGTAAAGCCTTGAAAAGGCTGGGTACTGTTTTTGACAATCACGTTAAACTGTAGCCCGTTGATGTTGCCCGCCTGCATGCCAGTGGCCGTCAGGTCGGCAGCACGGTACAGGAACAGCACCCGTCCATCGGCAGCATCGCCGCGGTAAGGCCAGAAAAAGGTGCCCCCAATGGGGGTGCCGCTGGTGGATGTAGTGGAGGACGGGCCTACCGGCCCCGGGCCCACCTGCAGGCCGGTGCTTGGGTCGTAGCTCACGCCGTCGGCATCGGTCAGGCGCAGCCACTTGGGCGCGGCGGCCGTGCCCTGGTTGTACCAGAAGCCCGTGCCGCTGCCGCCGCTGGTTGTGCCATCGGTCTGGTACACAATAAGGCCTTGGGCCGGCGTAGTCAGCGCCGTGCGCTCGGCCGCCGTCATGCGCGGGATGAGCAGGCCTTTTTTCTGGGCGCCGGCCACGATGTCGAGGGCCGCCGAGGGGTCGGCCGCTGTGACGGGGGCCGGCCCGATGCGCACGCCCACCTGGGCGAGGGATAGCTGCGTCTGCAGGCTTAGAAGCAGAAAAAAGCAGATGGGAAGGAAGTAGTTGTTTTTCATAAGCGGTATGAGATAAGAATGGTGATTCTGCTATGCAGACTACTACCAAACTTATGCCTTCCCCCCATATATTACAACGGCATATTTGATAATTTATACAACACGCCTCATCTTTTGCTAACTCGCTACCCAACAGCCTTAATAAGTACAAATAAGAAATGGTCGACCTTCCGTTGAGTAACACGAAGGCCGTGGTAGCGAAGCTTATCCGGCGGAAAGGCGGCCAGGCGCTTGGGCTGGGCCTGCGCGGGGCTGGGACTGACCGTTGCAATGGAAGAAAGCCGCTCACGGCATTCCGCTTCGTTTTGCAGCCCACCATCCTGTACTTGCCGCCTTCCGGGCACTTCACTAAGAAAATGCCTCACCGCTGGATAGCAGCGGGGCTTTGCAACGCAAGCCGGGCCGGATAATAAAAAAAGCCCGCACCTGGGTGCGGGCTTTTTCAAAGATAAACCAGTGGTTAGGCAAAGGCTAAATCCTCCTCTTTTACCTCGGCCACGGGCAGCACGTCGGAAGTCACCAGGTCTTTTTCCAGGCGCAGGTTTTCGATGATGAACTCCTGGCGGGCCGGCGTATTCTTGCCCATGTAATAGGTCAGCACCTGCTGAATCGAGCGGTCCGACTGCAGAATCACGGGCTCCAGCTTGATGTTCTCACCGATGAACTTGCCGAACTCGTCGGGCGAAATCTCGCCCAGCCCTTTAAAGCGCGTCACCTCGGGGTTGCGGCCCAGCTTGCGCA
Organism: Hymenobacter saemangeumensis; assembly: GCF_039541835.1. Classification (NCBI taxonomy): domain Bacteria; kingdom Pseudomonadati; phylum Bacteroidota; class Cytophagia; order Cytophagales; family Hymenobacteraceae; genus Hymenobacter; species Hymenobacter saemangeumensis. Next base: position 5,315 of record NZ_BAABGZ010000060.1, read on the forward strand.
TGGCGGCCTGCTTTTCCTGCTCGTTGTAGCAGTAGATGGTTTCCTTTTTGTTGCGCACCCGGAACAGCGGCGTTTCCAGGATGAAGACGTGGCCGTTGCGCACCAGGTCGGGGAAAAACTGCAGGAAGAAGGTGAGCAGCAGCAGGCGGATGTGCATGCCGTCGACGTCGGCATCGGTAGCGACTACCACGCGGTTGTAGCGCAGGTTCTCGATGCCTTCCTCAATGTTGAGGGCGTGCTGCAGCAGGTTCAGCTCCTCGTTTTCGTACACAATCTTCTTTTTCAGCCCGAAGCAGTTCAGCGGCTTGCCGCGCAGGCTGAACACGGCTTCCAGCTCCACGTTGCGGCTCTTGGTGATGGAGCCCGAGGCGGAGTCGCCCTCGGTGATAAACAGCGTGGTCAGAGCCTCTTTTTCGGCGTCCTTGGTTTCGCCCAGGTGGAAGCGGCAGTCGCGCAGCTTGCGGTTGTGCAGGTTGGCTTTCTTGGCGCGCTGATTGGCCAGCTTTTTCACCCCGGCCATGTCCTTGCGCTCCCGCTCGCTCTGCTCAATGCGCTTGCGCAGGGCCTCGGCCGTCTCGGGGTTTTTGTGCAGGTAGTTGTCGAGGTGCTCCTTGATGTAGTCGACCACGAAGTTGCGCACCGTGGGTCCCTCCGGCCCCATGTTGATGGAGCCCAGCTTGGTTTTGGTCTGGCTCTCAAACACCGGCTCCTGCACCCGCACCGAGATGGCGGCCACGATGGAGGCCCGGATGTCGGTGGCGTCGTACTCCTTTTTGTAGAACTCGCGCACGGTCTTCACCACCGCCTCGCGGAAGGCGGCCAGGTGGGTACCGCCCTGGGTGGTGTACTGCCCGTTCACGAAGGAGTAGTATTCCTCGCCGTAGTCGTTGCCGTGGGTCAGGGCCAGCTCAATGTCCTCCCCTTTCAGGTGAATGATGGGGTAGCGCAGGTGCTCGGCGTCGGCCTTGCGGGCCAGCAGGTCGAGCAGGCCATTTTCGGAGTAGTACTTCTGCCCGTTGAAGTTTATCGTGAGCCCCGCGTTGAGGTACACGTAGTTCCAGATTTGATTTTCGAGGTACTCCGGGATAAAGCGGTAGTTCTTGAAAATCGACTCGTCGGGCTGGAACACGATGAGCGTGCCGTTGCGCTGGCTGGTTTTCTGGGGCTTGGGGTCCTGCGCCAGCTTGCCCTGGGCAAACTCGGCGGCCTTCATCTGCCCGTCGCGCACGCTCTGCACCAGGAAGTAGTTGCTGAGCGCGTTCACGGCCTTGGTGCCTACCCCGTTCAGGCCCACCGACTTCTGAAACACCTTGGAGTCGTACTTGCCGCCGGTGTTGATTTTGCTGACTACATCCACCACCTTGCCCAGGGGAATGCCGCGGCCGTAGTCGCGCACCTGTACCCGGGAGTCGGAAATCTTGATGTCGATGGTGCGGCCGTAGCCCATCACGTGCTCGTCGATGCAGTTATCGACCACTTCCTTCACCAGCACGTAGATGCCGTCGTCATAGGCCGAGCCATCGCCCAGCTTGCCGATGTACATGCCCGGCCGCAGCCGGATGTGCTCGCGCCAGTCCAGCGAGCGGATGCTGTCTTCGGTATACCCGTGTTCCGGGGCCTTCACGGCCTGTCCGGGCTCGTCGGGACGTAGTTCGTCGTTCATTGAGTTAACTGTTTTGCAGCTTTGCTGTAAAATAACGCAGAAATCAGCGGCAGAGCAAGCCTTATTGCCACATTGTTTAGCAGCCCTGCGCTAATTTATTTAGTTTTCAACACCAGCCCTACGCTCCAGGTTCACCCAGCTTTTAATTAAAAATCTTGAATTAAAAATTAGAGATAAGCCTCTTAACCCGGCACTCCTAATTTTTAATTTCTAATTTTTAATTTCTAATTATCCGCCCACACATGCACCCGCCTTCCAACAACTTCAACCCTCCCCGCCCGACCCCTTCCATTCAGGAGGTGAAGCTGCCGGCCTTTATCTACTACACCTTCGTCCTTATTGGCCTGTCGCTGTTGGTGTTTGTGCTGCGCAAGCTCGACGGAATTCTGCTGCCGCTGTTCTTTTCGGCCCTGCTGGCCACGCTGCTGCTGCCGCTGGTTCGGCGCTTCGAGCGCTGGAACTGGCCCCGGGCGGTAGCCATTGTGGTGGCTCTGCTGCTGCTGGTGCTGGCCTTGGCCGGGCTGGTGTACTTCTTCGGTATGCAGATTATCGACTTGCGCGGCGAGCTGCCCCTGCTCCAGAAAAAGCTGATTGTCTACATCGACCAGGCCCAGCAATGGCTGAACGCCAAGTTTGGCCTGCGCCCCATGAGCAAGGACGAGCTGATAGATTCCTCACTGAGCTCAGCCAAGAAGTCGGCCGGCGGCTTTCTGGGCTCCACCATCAGCACCACGGCGGGCGTGCTGAGCGTGACCACGCTGGTGCCCATCTACATCTTCTGCTTTCTGTACTACCGCGACCACATCCGGCAGTTTATGTTCCGCTTTGTGGCGCCCGACAAGCGCACCACCGTGCTGCATACCATGGACAGTATTCAGTCGGTGATTCAGGCTTATATCTCGGGCCTTATTACCGTCATTGTCATCGTGTCGGTGCTCAACGCCATTGGCCTGCTCCTGCTGGGCGTGAAGTACGCCATCTTCTTCGCCGTCTTTGCCTCGGTACTGGCCATAATTCCCTACATCGGCATCATGGTGGGCTCGGCCATACCAGCCATGATGACCCTGGTGGAAACCGGCTCACCCGCCAAGGCCATGGGCGTAATTGCCGTATTCGTGGTGGTGCAGTTTCTGGAAGGCAACTTCATCACGCCCATGATTACCGGCTCCAAAGTCAGCATCAACCCCATGGCCGCCATCATCGCCCTGATTCTGGGCGGCGAGCTCTGGGGCACGCCGGGCATGATTCTGAGCATCCCGCTGGTGGCCGTGCTCAAAGTTATTTTCGACGCCACCAAGGCCCTGGAACCCTTCGGCTTCCTGCTCGGCGACGTCACCGATGGCGAAGACCTGCAGTCGGACCGCGGCGACCAGCGCGGCTTCTTCGCCAAAGCCTGGCACCGGTTCAAGAAGATGGTGCGGCGGATGTGAGGGCTTGATTTTGGTGATGGGGTGATTTTAGCGATGAGGTGATGGGGTGATGGGGTGATGGAGTGATGGAGTGATGAGGTAAAAAAGAACGTCATGCTGAGCTTGTCGAAGCATCTTGCCAGGGGAAGTAATCCTTTTTGATTGGATTTACGCTCGTGGTAGAGATGCTTCGACAAGTTCAGCATGACGTTCTTCTTTCTACTTCCTCACCCCATCACCCCATCACCTCATCACTTTCTACTTCATCACCCCATCACCCCCCTCACCTCCTCATCAAAATCACCCCATCAGCTATAACCTCTGGCCGGTCTATACAGTATACCAAGCCCAACTTTCCTTCCACCAAACCCTTTTGCTATGAATACCAATGAAAATGCTGCCCGCGCCTTTACCGACCTGCTCGAAATCAGCCGTACCGGGGCCAAGGGCTACCGCGAAGCGGCCGAAGGCGTAAGCAACCCCCAGCTGAAGTCCGAGCTGAGCCGCCTCTCGCAGCAGCGCGCCCAGTTTGTGGCCGAGCTGGAGCAACAGGCGCAACAGCTGGGCGTGTCGGCCCACGATTCGACTATTGAAAGCGTAGCCACCGATGCCGCCGCTGCTGTACACCGCGGCTGGATTAATATCAAAGCGGCCGTGACGGGCCACGACGATGCCGCCATCCTGGGCGAGTGCGAAACCGGCGATGCCGTAGCCCTGCGAGCCTACGAAACGGCACTGAAGGCTCAGGGCCTGCCCCAGCAAGCCCAGGCTGTGATTCAGAAGCAGCACAGCGAGGTGCTGGAAGCCAAAAACTGGATTACCCAGCAGAAAGGCATGAGCCGCTAAGCCACTGCAGTCCTTAAAAAAGCCCGGCAGCCTGAATGGCTGCCGGGCTTTTTTGCATATGCACCAGCTACCATACTACTTGCCCCAGCCATTATGCCCGAGCTGCTTTGGCAGCGGCTTGCATCTTTGTATCGGCTGTCATTGCTTTGCACCTATATACCGAAGCCTCCGCACCCAACAGCGTTGCGCTTTTTGGTGAAATAAATCGGCCCCGCCTGGGGCAGGGTAGTGTAGTGCCCCTGCTTGCCGCAGGCTCCTTCTCTTCTTTCTATGAAAACCAACACCTACTTCACCTTTTAATGAAAACAACCCTACGTTTCACTCACTTCCCCCACCCCCTTGCCTCCTTTATCCGTCCCGCCCTGGGCAGCCTGGCTCTGCTGCTTGGCTTTTCTCAGCCTCAGGCGCAGGCCCAAACCTGGATGGTCGACTCTACGCCGTATATCCGCCTGGGCATTGAGGCATCGGCGGCGCTGAGCAGCCCCAAGCCTACCACCTTTGTGGTGCGGCACGAGAAGACGGGCACGGAATACGAGCTGAGCCAGGAAGCAGCAGCCGGCACCCGGGAGCTCACGGTGCTGTTTCCCACACCGGCCAACGGTGAAATGACGTATTTCAAGACCAGCGCTGGCAAAACCCCCAACTGGGCCCCCGGAAAGTATACCTGGAGCTGTAAGGTAGGCAGCGAGGTAGCAGGCTACGGCGCCTTTGTAATGCCCGAGTGTAAGATTGACCAAATCATCCAGAAGGCCCAGTAAGTACGGCCTTCAGGGAACGACGGGTAGCCCCCCGCCCGGTAACCCCACTGCGGCTACCGGGCAGGGTGGCTGTTGCCTATATGCGACGGCCAGCAGCCATCTTATGAATAAAAACGCTGATAAACACAGCCAAAGCCGCTAACCACACGCTGCCCAGCACCCGCTTTTTCCTGGGGCGCAGCCAACGTTTTGAAGCGTAGCTGCCAGGCCTGCGGCGGCAGATGCTGGCATGGCGCGCGGCACGAGGGTAACAGGCCAGGAAGCAGATATCATCGGGGTGCAACCCTTCTGCTGCTAATTTTGTTAGCTTAGTCCCTTCCACCCAGTAGCGCCCCGATTTGTACGCCATTGTCGATTTAGAAACCACCGGCGGGCAGCCCACCCAGGACCGCATCACCGAAATAGCCATCTACGTGCACGATGGCGAGAAAATCGTGGATGAATTCAGCTCCCTGCTGAACCCGGGACAGGCCATCCCGCCCTTTATAACCCAGCTCACGGGCATCACCAACGACATGGTGCGCGACGCGCCCAAGTTCCACGAGGTAGCGCGCCGGGTGGTGGAGATGACCGAAGGCTGCGTGTTTGTGGCCCACAACGTGCGCTTCGACTACTCCTTCCTGAAAAAGGAGTTTGCCGACCTGGGCTACAACTACTCCCGCAAAACCCTGTGCACCGTGCGCCTGAGCCGCTCCCTGATGCCGGGCCTGCCCAGCTACAGCCTGGGCAAGCTGTGCCAGAGCATCGGCATTCCGCTGGAAAACCGCCACCGGGCCGCCGGCGACGCCCACGCCACCGCCCTGCTGTTTGGGCGGCTGCTGAAAATCACCCAGGAAAGCGAGGAGCTGCCCCACGGCCAGGACACCAGCCACACCCTGGCCCGGGTAGATGCCCTGGCCCCGGCCGGCAAAAAGCCCAGCGCCCGCCGCGTGGCCGCCGTGCAGCAGGCCATCAAAACGGCCCTGCTCCCCCCCCTCATTACCCCGGAGAAAGTAGCGTCCCTGCCCCAGGCCACGGGAGTGTACTACTTCCACAACGAGGCCGGCGACGTGATTTACGTGGGCAAGTCCATCAACATTTACAAGCGCATTCAGCAGCACTTTGCGGTGGACGTGAAGTCGCGCAAAAGCCTGGAGTTCAAAAACTCCATTGCCGACATCACCTGGGAGCTGACCGGCTCCGAGCTGGTGGCCCTGCTCTACGAGTCGCACCTGATTAAGCTGCTCAAGCCGGCCTACAACCGGGCCCAGCGCCGCTCGGTATTTCCGGCCGGCATCTACCTGCGCACCGACGAGCAAGGGTACAAGCGCCTGGCCTACGGCCGCGCCGACGCCCGCAACGCCGAGGTGCCCATTATTGCGCTGGGCAACCAGTTTAAGGCCCAGGGTTTTCTCTACCACAAGGTGGCCAAGTACAACCTCTGCCAGAAGCTGTGCGGCCTGTACAAGACACCAGGCGCCTGCTTCGACTACCAGGTGCACCGCTGCCAGGGCGCCTGCCTGGGCCTGGAGCCCCCGGAAAGCTACAACCAGCGGGTAGACGAGGCCATCGACAGCATCCGCTACGAGCACGAAACCTTCGTGGTCATTGGGCCGGGCCGCTCGGAGCTGGAAAAAACCATCGTGCTGGTGGAAAACGGCTACTACCGTGGCTTTGGCTACGTCGATGAGACCTTCAGCGCCCGGCGCATCCAGGACTTTCGCGAGGTTATTCAGCCCTACAACGACAACAAGGACACGCAGCAGATTATCCGGCAGTACCTGCGCACCAAGCGCAAGGGCGAGCGGGTGAAGGTGTTTGGGTAAGTCGTGCCCACGCCGGGCCGCCCCGGTTCGTGAGAAGAAGGGCGCCAGAGCCGGAAAAATACCTGAAAGTAGGTATTGCGCGCACTATGCGTGGGGTTGAACCTTTGCAGGATTAATCAACCCCAAACCTCATCATATATGTCCTGTATAGGTACTTCCCTTGCCAAGCTACCGCTTGCCATCCTGCTAACCTGTGGCCTGGCCACTGCCCCGGCCCTGGTGCAGCAAGCGCAGGCCCAGACGCAAAAGCACGACATTATTTACCGCAGCAACGGCACCAGCATCAATGCCAAGGTAGAGAAAGTGGGTACTCAGGAGATTGAGTACCATAAGGCCGACAATCCCACTGGCCCTATCTACAGCATCTCACGCAGCGATGTCACGGTTATTGTGTATGCCAACGGCACCAGCGAGTCTATTACCGCGCCAGCAAGTAGCGGTGGGCGCGAAACCAGCACCTCCCCGGCCCCAACCCCGAGCCGGGGGGCCGACCGTGGCGATAAGCAGGTAGCTTTTGGGGTAGGCTCCACGGCCCTCAACTTTGGCCTGGGTGCAGGAAACCGCTTTTCTATTGGCAACACCAGTTTCCTGCCCGAGCTCAATGCCTCGGGTGAGCGGGGTATTGTGGCCCTGCCCTATGGCACCATAGGCGTAGGCTTTCTCGTTAGCATCAGCTACAACGAGTTTAATTATTACCGGATTACCAGCACGGGAAATATTGTGAGCACCAGCCCGGAGTATTTTCAAATAGGGCTTGGCGCTCGCGGCACGTATCACTTGCCCGTCAACAAATTCATCGACCCCTACGCCGCTGTGGGCCTGATGTACGTGGCCAGCCTGGATGACCTCGACGAGGAAGCTGAAAAAAGCGTTTACGGCTACAATGGCCCAGCCATCACCTCCGTGGCAGGCATCCGCTTTCTCTTCAAGCATTTCGGCTTTTTCAGCGAAATAGGCTATGACACCAGCTACCTGAAAGGTGGCATCACTATCAAGTTTGGCGGTAAATAGGCTGGACCCCCTGCCTCCATTTGCAACTGCCCGCAGCGTAGCCCCTTTGGGGACCTATGCTGCGGGCAGTTTATTGTGTAGCTATGGGCTGCGGCTGGCAGTTATTTGGTTGACTGCAGTAGGCTGGCTAGGCCTTTGACATTGAGCCGGCTGAATTTGCGCACCCGCTCGAAGCGTTCCGCGGTTCCTTCCAGCTCCTCGTCTTTGGGCAGGCGCGCCGGCACGTGGGTGCTGAGCAGCGCAAATACGCTGCCGGCAATGTCGATATACCCCAGAATGAGCAGATAAAGCTGCTTTTTCTCGTCTTCCGAATAGCTTTTGGTGCGGATGGCCCGGGTCAGGGTTTCGAGCTGGGTGGTTTCGTCGGTAAACAGGTCGCGCAGGGCGGCGCGGCGCTGCTGGTAGTTGGCCAGCTGGCCTTCCTCCACCGCAGCCGGGGAGAAAGGAAAAGCATCGGCAAAGGCCACGGCTTTCAGGAACGCCGCTTCGGCTGCGTACACGGCAGCCAGGTGCTTTTGCAGGCTGACCCACAAGCCGGTGCGGGCTTTATCAAAGGCGGCAGAAGTGGCAGGGTCGGAATTTTGCACAGGGAGTAAAAAGCGAGTAAGTCTGCGAAGGTAGGTGGGGCGGCGCCAGCCCCGCAAGCATCCGTATTTCCGCCCCATGCCTCCGTGTAAATACGCATTTCCTAGTGTTTAGCTAAAAATCCGCAACTGTTAGCGAAGGGAGAAAGTAGGAATCTACGAAGCTGCCGAGTTTTCGCCTGCCCTACCCGGTAGCGGAGATATCAGCCTAAGTCATCAATTCTGTTGCCTTCCTTTCACCACAACACCGGATTTTATGCTTGCAATGAATTACCGCGGCCCGAAAAGGGTCCGCATCTCGGACAAGCCCATGCCCCAGATTCAGCATCCTGAGGATGCTATCGTGCGGGTAACCCGCTCCTGCATCTGCGGCTCCGACCTCCACCTCTACAACGGCAACGTGCCCGACACCCGCGTGGGCACCACCTTCGGCCACGAATTCACGGGCGTCGTGGAGGAAATCGGCTCGGAAGTAACCAAGCTGAAAGTGGGCGACCACGTGCTGGTGCCCTTCAACATCGCCTGCGGCAAGTGCGTGTTCTGCAAGCAGGGCCTGTTCGGCAACTGCCACGAGTCCAACTCCCAGGCCACGGCCGTGGGCGGCATCTTCGGCTACTCGCACACGGCCGGCGGCCACGAGGGCGGGCAGGCCGAGTACGCCCGCGTACCCTACGCCAACGTGGGGCCCACGGTCATTCCGCCCGGCATGGACCCCGACGACGCGGTGCTGCTGACCGACGTAGTTCCCACCGGCTACCAGGCGGCCGAGATGGGCGGCATTCAGCCCGGCGACACCGTAGTGGTGTTCGGCGCCGGCCCGGTCGGCATCATGGCGGCGCGCTGCTCCTGGCTTTTCGGGGCCGGCCGCGTCATCATCATCGACAAGGAAGACTACCGCCTGGAGTTCGCCAAGAACTACGCCAAGTGCGAGGCTTACAACTTTGAAAGCGACATGGACGACCCGGTGGTGTTCATCAAGAAAGCTACCGACTGGCTGGGAGCCGACGTGTGCATCGACGCCGTGGGCGCCGAAGCCGCCGGCAATGCCATGCAAACCCTCACCGGCCGCAAGCTGCTGCTGCAGGCCGGCTCGGCCACGGCCCTGCACTGGGCCATCAACTCGGTGAAGAAGGGCGGCGTGGTATCGGTAGTAGGCATCTACGGCCCCACCGACAACCTGGTGCCCATTGGCAACCTGGTAAACAAGGGCATTACCCTGCGCGGCAACCAGGCCTCGGTGAAGCGCCTGCTGCCCCGGCTTATCGACCACGTGCAGAACGGCATCATCGACCCCAAAGGGCTGATTACGCACCGCATTCCGCTCGAAGAAGTGGCCGACGGCTACCGACTGTTCTCGGCCAAGCTCGATGGCTGCATCAAGCCGGTTCTTATTCCCCCATCCGCCCGCATGTAGTTTCTGGTTGCTGGTTTCCGGCTAATGGTTGTCGTTTAACTAAACAACCGGAAGCCGGAAATAAGCTACCATAAGCCCGCACTATTCTAACCGAAACTCCCATGGAACCTACTGTCAAGAATCCTTCGAACCTTCCCGGCTGGGGCATCGACGCCGACCCCGAAAACGACCCCACCTACCCCATGCGCATCCGCGCCAATGAGGATACCAAAAGCTACGACTGGGACCGTCCTCCGCAGCAGCCCATTGATAAGGAAGTGCTGCATTCCATCGAGCGGCCCAACATCAGCGCCGTGTTTGGGATGTCGCCGGCTCCGAGCGGCCTGAGCGGCATGCTGCGGCGCCTGGCCTTTAAGTACAGCGAAAACCACTACGGCCACTGGCTGCCCCTGCTGCTGGCCGACCGCGTGAACGTGGTGGAAGGCGTGCTCGACGACATTGCCCACGGCCATTTCCCCAACATCTTTGCCGAAAAAGGCTACAAAGCCGAGTGGAAGCACAGCCCCCAGACCCTGGTGCTGAAGCTGGCCGCTTTTGGCCTGGTAGTAGGCGGCGCAGTGGCCCTGATTGCTACTTCCGGCTCGGATAAAAAGCGCAAGGTGAAGCGCGCCAATGTGCGCGAAAATGGCAACACCCCCCGCGGCTACCGCCCTAGCTCGCGCTATAGCTAAGCCTGGTTTGAACTCCCAAGCAAAAGGCCCGGCTGGTTTATACCAGCCGGGCCTTTTGCTTGTCGCCTGGGCGAAACCCAGGACATTAAATCAGGAAGTAATATTCGTAACAGCAGTTTCCCGGTTGGAGCACACCTCTACTAATGACTAGAAATTCAAGAGATAAAGAGCAGAATAGTTGCTTTTTAACTCTGCACCCCAGCCTGAAATCCGCTCCATGGTTTTCAGTCCGGCCCCTCACCTGGATGAGCTGAATTGACTCAGCAGAGGGCGTATTTCTTGTCCGCCAGCCTTTTTGTTTCCGGCCGGAATTTTTCGAAAGCTGTCCAGCTGCACCATGTCGTAAGCCTATTTCTTGCCCGCCAGAATCTCGTCCACAATGGCCGGGTCGAGCAAGGTGGTGGTGTCGCCGAGGCTGCTGGTTTCGCCTTCGGCCACCTTGCGCAGAATGCGGCGCATGATTTTGCCGGAGCGCGTCTTGGGCAGGCCGCTCACCAGCTGAATCTTGTCGGGCTTGGCGATTTTGCCGATTTCGGCCACCACGGTTTCGATGATGCTGGCCTCAATCACCTGGGCTTCGGCGTGGGAGGCGGGCAGGGCACCTTCCAGGATGACGTAGGCGTAGATGCCCTGGCCTTTCACGTCGTGCGGGTAGCCCACCACGGCGCTTTCGATGACGAACTGGTTTTGGTTGATGGCGTTTTCAATCTCCGCCGTGCCGAAGCGGTGGCCGCTCACGTTGATGACGTCGTCGACGCGGCCGATAATGCGGTAGAGGCCGTCGGCATCGCGCCGGGCGCCGTCGCCGGTGAAGTAGTAGCCCGGGTAGGGCGTGAAGTAGGTTTGCCGGGCCCGCTCATGGTCGCCCCAGGTGGTGCGGATAATGCCTGGCCAGCTGCCCTTGATGGCCAGGTAGCCTTCCTCGTTGTTGCCCTCAATCTCGGTCCCGTCCTGGTTGAGCAGCACGGGCTGCACGCCGGGCAGGGGCAGGCCGGCGTGGGCCGGCTTGCTGGGCGTGACGCCGGCCAGGGCCGAAATCATGATGCCGCCGGTTTCGGTCTGCCACCAGGTATCCACCACCGGGCAGCGGCCCTTGCCCACGTGCTGGTGGTACCAGTGCCAGGCTTCGGCATTGATGGGCTCCCCTACCGAGCCCAGCACGCGCAGGCTGCTGAGCGAGTAGCTCAGCACGTGGTCGAGGGGCGCGGCCATGAGACTGCGGATGGCCGTGGGTGCGGTGTAGAAAATGGTGACGTAGTGCTTGTCAATCACCTGCCAGAAGCGGCCGGCGTCGGGGAAGGTGGGCACGCCCTCGAAGAGCAGCGTGGTGCTGCCGGCCAGCAGCGGGCCGTATAGCCCGTAGGTATGGCCGGTTACCCAGCCGATGTCGGCCGTGCACCAGTACACGTCGTTTTCCTCGACCTGAAACACGTTGCGGAAGGTGTAGTCGGCCCACACCATGTAGCCGGCCTGCGTGTGCACCACGCCCTTGGGCTTGCCGGTGCTGCCGCTGGTGTAAAGGATGAACAGCGGGTCTTCGGCCGCCATTTCCTCGGCCGTACAGGTAGTAGAAGCATTTTCCGCTTCGTTGTGGTACCACACGTCGCGGCCTTCCTGCATGTGCACGGGCCAGCCCAGGTGCTCCACCACAATCACGCGGCGCACGCCGGGGCAGCTTTGCAGGGCATCGTCTACCACGCTTTTCACCGGAATCTGCTTGGGGCCGCGGTTGAGGCCGTCGGCCGTGAGCACGAACTCGGCCCCGGCATCGTTTACGCGGTCGGCAATGGCGGTGGAGGAGAACCCGGCAAACACCACCGAGTGCACGGCCCCGATGCGGGCGCAGGCCAGCACGGCCATGGCCAGCTGCGGAATCATGGGCATGTATATCACCACCCGGTCGCCCTTCTCTACCCCGTTGTTGAGCAATACGTTGGCAAACTGGCACACGTGCTGGTGCAGCTCGCGGTAGGTGTAGCGCACGTGCCGCGTCTTGGAGTCGTTGGGCTCGAAGATGAGGGCCAGCTTGTTGCCCCGCGTGGCCAGGTGGCGGTCGAGGCAGTTTTCGGTGATGTTGAGGCGGGCACCGTCATACCAGGTGCTTTGCCCTTCGGGCGAAAACGCGCCGCCGCGCACGCTGGTCCACTTGCGACGCCAGGTAAAGGGTTCGGCCACTTCGGCCCAGAACGCATCAGGAGCTTCGGCAGCCTGTTTATAAGCAGCATGGTAATCTTCGATGGTGCGAATGCGGGGGTGCATAGGTTATGGGAATTAAGTGGTGAGAGTAAGAGCGGGTATCAATTATTTTCAGTGAATGAAGGCTCGCTACAATGGAAAAAAGGCCGGTGCAGGAGTTGGCAGACTGCATAAAGTCTGGCTCAGGCCAGCAGCTCCCGTACTTTCTCCATCAGCTGGCGGGTACTGAAAGGCTTAGAGAGGTATAAGTCAGCCCCTACGTCATAGCCTTTCTGCATGTCGGCCTCACGGGCTTTGGCGGAGAGAAAAATCACTTTGGTACCCACCCGGCCGGGGTGCTGGCGCAGCTGCCGGCACACCTCATAGCCGTCGACGTCGGGCATCATCACGTCGAGCACCACCAGGTCGTAAGCAGTCTGGTCGATGGCCGCCAGGGCCTCGGTGCCGTTACGGGCAATGCCCACCTGGTAGCCATTTTTGCGCATCAGAAATTCCAGCGACATTACAATGTTGGGCTCGTCGTCGACAATCAGAATATGGGGAGCTTTCATAGGTGTAAGTAAGTAGCAAGCAGCAAGTATTCAGCAGAAAGTAAAGTACCAGCAAGGGCAGCAGTACCTCACTTTTCCTGGTAGCTGACAAGCAATAGTATTATCAGCTTTACATTAAGTGTCTTATCCATTTTCCCTTTCTACTAAACAGCCTGCATTTCTCTACTTACTACTCTCCACTGTATACTCAGCACCAAGCGGCAGCTCCACATAAAACCGGGCCCCTTCCCCTGGCTGGCTTTCTACCCAGATGCGGCCGTGGTGCAGCTCAACTATCTTTTTGGTGATGGCCAGGCCCAGGCCCGTGCCTTCGGGCTTGCGGGTGGTCTGGTGTCGGGCCTGAAAAAACTTGTCGAAAATCCGGCTTTGCTCGGCGGGGTCAATGCCTTTGCCATTATCGGCCACTACCAGGGTCAGCAAGGTAGCATCATCCGATGCCATGTCCGTACCGGCTGCGCTTACGCGAATGCGGCCGCTACCGTCGGCCCGACAGGCTTTGATGGCGTTGGAAAGCAAGTTCACCAATACCTGCATCAGGCGGTCGCGGTCGGCAGGCAGGGCAGGCAAAGTGGGCGGCACGTCGGTTTCCAGCACAATGAGCTTGTCGCGCAGCAGCTGCTCCACGGCCTCGGCCGCCTCGGCCAGCAGCGCGGCGACGGGCACCGGCTCCAGGTCCAGCGTGGCCTGGCCCGACTCAAACTTCTCCAGGTCCAGCACCAGCGAAATCAGGCGGGTAAGGCGCTCGGCCTCGCGGGCAATGGTAAGCTGAAAGCGCTGGCGCTCGTCTTCGTCGAGGTCGGGGTTGTCGGCCAGAATCTCGGCCAGGGCCCGGATGCTGGTAAGCGGCGTGCGCAGCTCATGGGTTACCGTGTTAAGGAATTCGTCTTTGCGCTGGTCCAGGGCCTGCAGCTGGGCGTAAGCCTGGCGCAGCTCGTCGGTGAGGCGCTGCAGCTGGCGGCTTTGCTTTTGCAGCTGGCGGTTGGCTTCAAGCAGCTGCTGGCTTTCCTTGAGAATGCCCACCACGCTGTCGTAGCTGATTTCCTCGGCCCCGGCCACCGACGAGAGCAGCATCCGGGCCGAGGCTGGCCCGAGGCTGCCCGCCAGCAGCTTTTCGGCGTAGGTGAGCAGGCGCGGGTCGGCGGTGGCGATGTGCGCTGAGGAGGGGTCGGCCCCGGCACCGGCCGGGGGCGGCAGGGCGTCGGGAAAGCGGGCGGCAAAGGTGCGCAGGGCCTGGGTAGTCCGCTTTTTCCCCAGAAAGCCCAGCAGCAGGGCCCGCACGTCGGGCAAGGGGGTATGGCCCTGCCAGCCGGTTACTTCCTCGGCCAGGCTGCGCCGGCTGAACACGTCCACGAACACGTCGGCCTGCCGCAGCTCCAGCGCGGTGGGCGCCCATGCCAGCGACACGCCCACGTACAGGCCGATGTTAAAAAACCAGCTCCAGAACAAGCCATGGCTTAGATAATCCAGCCCTTCCAGGCCGAACAGGGCAAAGGGCCGCAACACGGCCCAGCCGCCCGGCCCCTCGGTGAGCAGGCTTTGGGGCAGGCGGCCCGGCCCCACCAGCGTGGGCAGCACCAGGGTGTAGAACCACACGGCGAAGCCCAGCAGCAGGCCGGCCGTGGCCCCGCGCCGGGTGCCGCCCTTCCAGTACAGCCCGCCCAGCACTGCCGGCACAAACTGCGCCACCGCCGCAAACGACACCAGCCCGGTATTCACCAGCGGCAGCTGCCGGCCCACCATGGCGTAGTAGGCGTAGGCCAGCAGCAGCACGGCCACCACGGCCAGGCGCCGGCTGTGCAGCGCTACCCGGCCCAGGTAGGCAAACCAGCGCGGCTGCAGCGCCGGCCGGGCCGCCGGCACGCGCACCAACAGCGGCATCAGCAGGTGGTTGCTCATCATCACGCTCAGGGCAATGGTTTCCACGATAATCATGCTGCTGGCGGCCGACAGCCCCCCCAGGTAGGTGAGCAGTGCCAGCCAGGAGCGGCCCGCCCCCAGCGGCAGCGCCAGCACAAAGGTGTCGGCATCGAGGCCGCTGCCCCCAAGGCGCAGCACGCCGCCAAAAGCAATGGGCAGCACGAAGAAGTTGATGATGATGAGGTAGAGCGGAAACAGCCACATGGCTTTGCGCAGGTGGTCTTCGTCTACGTTTTCCACTACCGCCACCTGAAACTGCCGGGGCAGCAGCAGCACGGCCGACATGCTCAGCACCAGCAGGGTAAACCACTCCGGACCGGCTACTCCCGCTCCGTTCAAGGTAAAAAGCCGGCGCAGCGCCGGCACTGCCGCCGCCTGGTCAAACAAGTCTGTCAGGCCGTTGAACAGCCCGAAGGTCACAAAAAGGCCCAGCCCCAGGAAGGCCAGCAGCTTTACGAGGCTCTCCAGGGCCACGGCCAGCACAATGCCCTCGTGCCGCTCGGTGGCCTCCACCGAGCGCACCCCAAACAGGATGGTGAACACCGCCAGCACCGCCGTGGTGTAGAGCGCCGTGTCCGTGGCCCCGCTGCCGGCCGCCCCGCCCGTTAGCGTCATAAAGGAAGCGGCAATGGCTTTAATCTGCAGGGCAATGTAGGGCACTACGCCCAGCACGCAGACCGCCGTTACCAGCGCCCCCAGGGCCGCGCTCTTGCCGTAGCGGGCCGAGATAAAGTCGGCAATGGAGGTGAGCCGCTGCTGCCAGCACACCCGGATAATCTTGCGCAGCACCAGCCACCACACCGGGGCCAGCAGCGTGGGACCAATGTAGATGCCCACAAACTCCAGCCCATAGTGCGCGGCCCGGCCCACGCTGCCATAGTACGTCCAGGCCGTGCAGTACACGGCCATGCTCAGGGCATACACGTAGGGGTTGCTCACCAGGCTCTTCCGCGCCGCCGAGCGCCGCTCTGCCGCGTAGGCCACCCCAAACAGCAGGGCCAGGTAGCCAAGAGAAAAGCACAGGACAAGAAGTTTGGACATTGTTAACTTTTAATGATTAGCTATCAAGCATTAGCCTTTATCATTAACCATTAAGCGGACTTGCGCACCAGATACCCCGTGAGTGCCACCACCAGCACCCAGAGCGCCAGCACGTACAGGTACAGCACCGGTACCCCGCCCAGGCGGCCGTCTACATCGGCCGAGGCCAGCAGGGGGAAATTCAGCAGCACGAAAAAAAGGATGGCCAGGAACAGCAGGCGCTGGCCGCGGCGCTGCTCGGCTTGCTCGGTAGGTGGCAGCATGGTTTTTTTCAGAAAAAACGAATAGGAAGCGGCCGGGCAATTTAGCAGAAAAAGCTACCGGCCTTGCGGTCCGGCAGCTTTTTCCAGCTATTCAGCCCAGGTTTCAGGCACCAGCGCTGTCGTCCATCAGCTTCACGTTGCGCACGTCCTTCATGTAGATGGTGCCGATGATGAAGCAGATAAAGGCTATCAGCACGGGGTACACCAGGCCCATCAGGCTGCTGTGCTCCTTGGTGAAGGTGCCCTCGGGCTGGGCGGCCGCCCACACCGTGAGTGAGGTGGCGATGAAGGGCACGAAGCCCCCAAACACGCCGTTGCCGATGTGGTAAGGCAGCGACAGCGAGGTGTAACGCACCTTGGTGGGGAAAATCTCAACCAGGTAGGCCGCAATCGGTCCATAGGCCATGGTGACGAACAGCACCAGGCAGAACACCAGCGCAATCATGGGCAGCAGCTGCGGCGAGGCTGCCTGCATCACGGCCGGCACGGCGGCTACGGCGGCACCGGCCGCGTCCACGGTGGCGGGAACGGCGGCGGTTTTCTCAGTCAGCGGGCCGGCAAACTGCTTCAGGCCGTGGAAAATCGGCACGGTAAACAAGGCCCCGCACAACAGGCCGGTCATGATGATTTTCTTGCGCCCGATGCGGTCCGACAAACTGCCGAAGTACACGAAGAACGGGGTAGCCATGGCCAGCGCGGCACACAGCACAATGGCGGCATCCACAATGCTCATCTTCAGCGTAGAGAGCATGAAGGAGTAGGCGTAAAACTGGCCGGTGTACCATACCACGCCCTGGCCCATGGTAGCGCCAAACAGGGCGATAAGCACCAGGCGGCGGTTCACCGGGTTCAGGAAGGACTCGCGCAGCGGGTTGGTGCTGGTCTTGCCCTCGGCCTTGGCCTTGGCAAACAGCGGCGACTCGTGCAGCTTGCGGCGGATGTAGTACGAGGCCACAATCAGCGCCCCCGACAGCAGGAAGGGAATGCGCCAGCCCCACTCCTTGAAGGCATCTTCGCCCACCAGCTTGCGCGTGGCCAGAATCACGAGCACCGACAGGAACAGGCCGGCCGTGGCCGTAATCTGGATAAAGCTGGTGTAGTAGCCGCGCTTGTTATCCGGCGAATACTCGGCCACGTAGGTGGTGGCCCCGCCGTACTCGCCGCCCAGCGCCAGGCCCTGCAGCAGGCGCAGCACCACCACGATGGCCGGCGCCGCCAGCCCTATTTTGTCGTAGCTCGGAATAAGGCCGGTGATGAAGGTGGCCCCGCCCATAATCAGCAGCGTGAGCAGGAAGGTGTACTTGCGCCCAATCATGTCGCCGATGCGGCCGAAGAACACGGCCCCGAACGGCCGCACCACGAAGCCCGCCCCAAACACGGCCAGCGCCCCCAGCAGGGTATCCTCCAGCTTGCCCTGCGAGCCAAACAGCACCGGCCCGATGATGGTGGCCAGGGAGCCGAAGATGTAAAAGTCGTACCACTCGATAACCGTACCCACCGAGGAGGCCGTTATCACCTGCCAGATTTTACTGGTCGGCGTGGTGTTGTTATCGTGGGCCACGGGAGTATCTACCGGGGCGCCGTGCGCGGGAGAGGCAATAGGTTGTGCCATGATTAAAGTGAAGATTTGAAGGGCGGGAATAAAAAGTCAGCTACTGTGGCAGAGCGTAAGGGCCGGGCGGCACTGGAGCCGGCGGCGCCGGGCTCCTAGAGGAAAACCTGGGTTTGCAGCGTGATTTCGGGGCGGTACTTCACCTCGCTCACGTTGGTGAAGTCGGGGCGGTGCCGGTAGTTGAGGGTAAACTTGGCGTTGTGCCCGTCGATGTAGAAGTTGGAGCCGATGTCGAAGATGTTCACGTTTTTGCGCTCGCCGGTGCTGGTGCGCAGGCCTTCGTAGCCGGCCAGCAGGTGGGAGGCGTAAGGCTGCATCCGCAGCTTGGGGCCGAACAGGCTTTTGGGCAGCAGGTAGCCGGCTTCCACGAAGCCGACGCTGCCGGTGCCGGAGTGAGGCACGGCGTTGCCCCGCCGGGCATCGGTGCCGTAGCCCGGGTTGGAGGCCCCGATAAAGCGCACGTGGTTGGGGCCCATGTTGTAGTTGTAGTACACGCCGTAGACGGTGAGGGCCGTGCCGGTTTCCTTGTTGAGGGGCGTATCAAAAAACACGTCGGCCGAGAGCAGCACGATGTCGTGCTTGTTGGTTTCGATGGTGCTGGGGCTGGCTATCTGGGCGCCGTTTACCACGCTGCTCGTGGGCCGCGACACCATGCCGTCCTGGTTGTAGAGGAAGCCCGCCCCGATGTTGAACACCCGCTTGGTCCCCAGGTAAGTGCCCACGTTGAAGGGTATCAGGTTCGATTCCAGGTCCAGAAACTCGTAGCTGAAATAGCCCTGGTACACGTGGTTGGTGCCCTGCGGATTGTACTGAGCCACGTTGTTGCCCGTGTTCAGGGCTGCCGGGCCGCTGCCCACGGTGGTGCCCAGGCCCAGCGGCGTGCTCAGGGCCCCGGTCTGGTTGGTGAGGAACGACTCGTTTACGCTCAGCGCGTAGTCGAGCTTTTTCACCCGGCCCTTGGCGTAGGCCCCGATGCCGCGGGCAAACTGGTCGGTGGCCTCAATGGTGGGCCAGTTGGTCAGCGGCGCGTCCATGGTCAGGAAGTTGAGCGTGCTGGCCCGGGTCAGGCGCGAGAGGCCGTTCTGGTAGTGCATGCCCGTGCCCAGGCTCAGGTACTGGTTTACCTTGAATTCCACCACGGCCTCGTGCAGGAAAAGCTGGGGCTTTTTCGCATCCTGGGCCGGTACCACGCCCCCACTCACGGCCGTCTGGTTGTTGATGCCGAAGTGCGTGTACACCAGAAAGCGCGGGTTGAGCTGCGAGAGCACCAGGAAGCGCGAGCGGCGCAGGGCAAAGTCAACCTGGCTGTCCTGGGGCTTGTTGGGGGCGCGCAGCGTGCCGGTGTTGTTCTCGGTGTAGCGGGTCCACACCTGGTGCCAGGTGATGAAGCGCAGGTACTTGGAGCCATCGGGCGAGAGGTTCACTTTCATGCCCGCGCCGTAGGGCACCGGTTCGGCTGGCGTGGGAGTAGCGGCGCTGCCCGCCGTCGGGGCTACCGGCGCCGAAGGCTGCGGCTGTCCCGAGGGCAGGGCATTGCTGCCCGCCGGCACCGGCGCGTCAGCAGGCGGGATTGGAGGAGCCTGAGCCGAGGCAGTGCCGGCTCCGGCCAGCAGCAGGCCGCTCAGGGCCAGGGCGTAGCGCGTGGTTCGCATACGATGGAGAATGGATGGTGGGAATTTTAGATAGTTCGCGGCGCCCAGTCCCCGGCAGTACCGGCTAGGCCCGGCGAAGTAGCGCCCGCTCCTGCCACTTTGATGCTGCCAAGGGATAGTTCTGCTAATACTATAGCTATGGGTAGTCCCGCGGTGTCGGCTTCCCGGCCTTCTACTGCTTAAACCGCTCCCAGCGTATCACCATAAACTTGTCGCCCAGCTCCGTTACCATCATGCCCGCGCCTTTCAGGTTTCCCGGCACCTGAAAAAAAGCCGTCAGCTCGGCCTGGTTCAGGATTTTATACGTCGGGTGGTATTCGGTCTGCCGGGGAGCCTTCACGCCGTACTTCTTTACCCAGTTCATCACGCTCACGTGGCTTACGCCCAGCAGCCGCTCAATCTCACGGTAGCTCACCCCTTCAATGTAAAGCTGCAGTGCCTTCACTACGTAGTACGGATTTACTTCCCGGCCCACTTTGGCCACGGTATAGTGGTAGTGGCAGCTTTTGCACTTAAACCGCTGCCGCTCGTTTACAACACCACTTTTGGTGGCTTCCCTCGACTCACATTTTGGACAAACCGGGACGGACATGCTTAACAAAGGGGTAGGTGGCCGGATAAAGCTACAGCTATTTAGCAAACATATACCAATTTAGCAAAAAGCAGGTAAACGGCCAGCGTTTACCTGCTTCCCAATACCGTAGCCAGCAGCGCATCCACGGCCAGGCCCAGCCGGCGCATGTCGAGGCGGCTCAGCGTGTCGGTGGTTTCGTGGTAGTGCGCGTTGCGGTAAAAGGCCGTGTCCGTCAGCAGCACGGCCGAATACCCGAAGTGCCAGTAGTTGAGGTGGTCGGAGAAGTCGATGCCCGGCAGCCAGGCCGGGGCCTTAAAGCGCTTCACCGGCAGCCCGGCGGCGTGCTTGTAGCGCCGCGCAAACTGCCGGCCGAATCGGCCGTTGCCGAATTTCTGGGCCACGGTTATGTAGTTGCCGCGGCTGCCATAAATGAATTTCAGGGGCCCGAAGGGGTAGCGCTGGCTGTTTTTGCGGTCGTCGTAGTAGCCCAGCATTTCCAGGGCCACCATGCCGCGCACCGCCACTTGCTGCTGGTGCAGGCGCTGGGCATGGCGGTAGCTGCCCATCTGGGGCGTGCGGAAATACGGCGGCTCCTCCAGCGTGTAGGCCACCAAATCGATGCGGTAGGGCAAGGTCTTTTGCTGGCCCAGCAGGCGGGCGGTTTCGAGCAGGGCGGCCACGCCGGTGCCGTTGTCGTCGGCGCCCGGCTGCTCGCCGCACACGTCGTAGTGCGCCCCGATGATAAGGCGCGGGCCAGTTTCCGGCCCGAAGGAGGCAATGATGTTGCGGTAGGTTCGGCCGTTTACCTGGTATGGCTGCTCTTCGGTGCGGCCCCCGGCGGCGTGAAGGCTGCGCCGGACGTAGGCCGCCACCGAATCGAGCACCGCCGGGTGGGCGTGGTTACGGGCCTGGGGCGTGCTGGTGAGGTAAACCAGGTGCTGGCGCAGGCGGGCAGTGTCGGCAGCCGGGGCCTGCGCCTGGGCACGGCCTACAGTGAGAAGAAGGAGTGGTAGAAACAGAACTCTCATGGGCAGGCGCTAGCTTTAAACGCTTAAAACTACAGGAACATGGCAGGCAGGAAGAAAATACGGGGCTTTAGCCGTCACCTACGCCGGCACCAACGCTGGGCCCGACAGCTGAGTACTCCGGATTTCAGCCATCTTGCCGCCTACCACTACGACCACCAGAAGCTGGGCCTCAACCTCTGGTTTGGGCACGAGAAGCCCCCATTAGTCATTCGCCGGGTTTGGGTAGCGTATTTGTTGGCGCTGCACTCCTATTGGCAGCAGGAGCTGCAAGCCCGGCATCCCCAGCACTACCTGGCCATCTGGCTGTTTGAGCCGGACTTCGGCCACTCGCAGTTGGTAGCCGGCGTCGGGGAAAGGCTGGACTACTATGAAAACACGTTTGCACGAGCCAACCAGCCGCTGCCCCTTCCCGCAACGTACGCCAGCCTGCCCGGGGCTGCTGATTTAGAGTGGACCTGCCAAGTCCATCTGGAAGGGTTTGACCCGGAAGACTTCAAAAACAGCCGGCGGCTGTCGGCTAAAAAGCATAAGCTCTACCAGGCGCCGGGCTGCGAGGAGATGGTACTAGTAGAGCTAGGCCACGTGTGGGTGGGGCGTGCCCGGTGAGAGGACCGCCGAAACGCCTGTAGCTTTGGCCCTCCAAACCCCACCCTTATGCCCGCCTCCCCCACTTTCCGCACCATCACCCCCGGCACGCTTAAGCCGGCCGAGTGGCACCAGTTTATGCTGGGCGCCGTGGCACCCCGGCCCATTGCCTTCGTCAGCACCATCTCGGCCGCCGGCGAGGTGAACCTGAGCCCGTTCAGCTTTTTCAACGTGTTCAGCTCCAACCCGCCCACCTTCGTGTTTTCGCCGGCCAACCGCGTGCGCGACAACACGCAGAAGCACACCCTGGAAAACGTGCGCGAGGTAGCCGAGTGCGTAATCAACATCTGCGACTTTCCCCTGGTGGAGCAGATGTCGCTGGCCAGCACCGAGTACGAGCGGGGCGTGAATGAATTCGTGAAAGCCGGCCTCACCGAGGCCAAATCCGACCTGGTGCGTCCGCCCCGGGTGCTGGAGTGCCCCGTGTCGTTTGAGTGCGTGGTAGAGCAGATTATTGCCGTGGGCACCAGCAACGGCGGCGGCAACCTGGTGCTCTGCCGCGCCGTGCAGGCCCACTTCCGCGAAGACATCCTGCTGGAGTCCGGCCCCGGCGTCGACCCACATAAGTTTCAGGCCATTGCCCGGCTGGGCGGCGACTGGTACAGCCGCGTGACGCAGGAAAGCCTGTTCGAAGTGCCCAAGCCCAACCGCAACAAGGGCATTGGCTTCGACCAGCTGCCGGAGCACATTCGCCACAGCTCCCTGCTCAGCGGCAACCAGCTCGGCCGCCTGGCCAACATCGAGCGCGAAGCCCTGCCCACGCCCGAGCAGGTGCAGGAGTTCCGCAACGAGCCCATGGTAGCTTACCTGCTCCACAAGCACCAGTCTGACGCACTTGAGCTGCAAAAGCAGCTCACCCAGCTGGCCCAGCAATTTCTGGAAGAAGGGCGCCTATTGGAAGCCTGGAAAGTGCTGCTGACACAGTAGCGCGAGCTCTCAGTCCGCGCCCCGGAACGACACCTGAACAATTCGGAGGCCCCAGACCCGCGGACTGAAAGTCCGCGCTACAGCGGCCGCACCATTTCCCACAGCGTGAGGTCCTGCGGCTGCCAGCCCCGGGCGGTGAGAAACTCGTAAGCCGGCCCTTCCAGTACCATGTAGGTCATCAGGCTCTTATCGGCATACGCGGCCTCCACGGCCCGTAGCAGACGGCTGCCCCAGCCCTGCCGCCGGTAGGCCTGGGGCACCACCAGGGTGAGCAACAGAGTGCGGGTGGGGTCGGCCCGCACGATGGCATAGGCTTTACTTTCCAGGTGGAAAGCCCGCACGGGTGGCGCCGTGGCAGCCAGCGTTTCGGGCGCTACCATCCAGGGCAGCTCAATATCCGTTTCCTGCCCCAGGAGCCGGGCCACTTCCCGCGGGTCGGCCTCTGTCAGCTCCCGGCTGCTCACCGAGGTCGTTTTCACCGGGCAGTTAAAGGTTGATAGCAGCCGGGTGTTCCGGAATCCGAGACTCTCGTAAAGGCGGCGGGCCCGCTCATTGGGCGTAAATACTTCCAGGAGCAGGTTATGGTCGCCGCGGGCCGTCGCCTCGTCTATGGCGGCCTGCAGCATCACCTTGCCATAGCCCTTGCTGCGCTCACCCACCACCAGCCCCATAGCCGCCACCCGGCTGTTCCAGCCCCGTCGCGCAATGAGCACCACCCCTACCAGCTCACTTCCCTTAAACCATAGCTTGCTGGCTTCCACATCCAGGTTTTCGCCCCGAAAGCGGCGCTCAAACGTTGCCGGCGTGAATACCATGGGCACCAGGTATTCCTCAAAGGAGCGGTTCATGGCCGCGCAGGCTTCGGCGGGAGTGAATTCGAGTAGAGGTTTCTGGATTAATTCAATGGAAGTCATGATTAGTAATCAGCAAGCGGGAAAACTATTCAGATGGACGCACAATGGTATAAGGCACGTATACCCGATAAATAGTGTCCTTCCCATGCCACTTGGTGCGAATGGTACCAACCCACTTTTTATCAGTTTTTTGCTGCTTTCCCAAAGCCTCAGGACTGGCAATAAAGCTAACCTCGCCCTGACCGTCCTTATTAATCGGAATTACCCTCCCATTAACCCGCATTTCCAGGGGCTCGGGCCTCACCATCGTGCTAAGCATCATGGTAGCCTTATAGGTACTGCCAGCGCTGACAGTATTTGACTCGGCCGATGCCATAACCCCTATCGCATTATAAGTCCGCTCCTGGTAACAGCCAATAACTAAGGACTGCTCCTGCAAGGCGCTGGCTTCGAAGGCAAGAATTCGGGACTCCATATGGGCCAGTGACGCCAGCGTTTCGCCCAGGGATGCCTCCGCGGAATAAACCAGAGAAAAAGCCTGCGAATTATTTAGAGCAGCGATACCCGATGGAACCAGCTTTATGGCAGTTGCGGGAGTATTTATAATGCGCAATGAATCACAGTAGGCAGCAATTTTCCTACTTAGCAAATTCATTTTAAGCTGTTCTTTTTCATTCAGCTCAACCTTTAACGAATTGTCATTGCCAGCTTCAGCAATCCGTCGGTTAAGCGCTTGTCTGAGCGCATTGATGTCAACAATAAGAGCCTGGGTGCCAGACTCAATAACCTCGATATTATTCAGGGCTTTTTTAGTAGTGGAGCTATGGTTTCGATAGCCTGACATAGCATGAAATACCCTAGCTAACCTAAGTTGCGGGGTATAGATGAGGCAGAAAAAAAGTCTGTTCGGCGTGAACAGGCTAGGTTTGAAGTATTCGA
>NZ_BAABGZ010000061.1:0-35553 GCF_039541835.1 Hymenobacter saemangeumensis
AAAAATGAGGTGGGTCGCACCCCAAATTTCGCCTCGTCGTGGAAGTCTTTTTTATTGGCACCCTACTTCCTAAACAGCTTCTACGAGAGTAAACCCAATCGATTGGATTACCGCCGCGGGCAAGATGCTTCATTGCTGGCTTGATGCGCCACATGCTCAGCATGACTTCTGGGTGATGGCTGTAAGCCAGGGAGCCGCATCACGGCATTTACGCTCATGGCCGGGGTAAGCTGGGTTGATTGCACCATTCGGCTAATCCAGCCGAAGTAGCAGGGCAGGGGAGGAAATATAGTCGCCGGGCGGTCGTTTGGGGCGGTACGTTCACTATACTCCCTGTTCTATGCACCGCATTCTGCTCACCACTGCTGCTTCTTCGGATGCTTCCGCCCAACACCATGTCCGTATCGGCATCAAGGCGGAGCCGTCTTATACCAGGTCTACAGTTTGGCTACCTGCTGAAGGCCGCTTCCTGCAACGACAACACTTTCTGCGATGTGTGGGAAGAGTATCAAGAGGTTGACGTAGGCTACGCCGCCGGCCTAGGCTACCAAATGAGCCATGGTCCCCTGCTGAGCTTCCGCTTCAACGGCAGCCTCACCCGGGTCAGCCATCCTATCATAGTGGGCAGTCGCATCACCTCGGAGAACATGTGGAACAATGCCAATCAGCTGCACGCGGGGTATTGGCTGACGCGGGAGTAGTGGGAGGCACCCTTTAAAACAATCCGCACCTGCTAAGAGCAGCTTGCTTTGGGTTACGCTGATAGATGCATGCTTTGGTATAGCTTGCCGGTCCCCTCTACTCACCATAGGTTCTGCGTCTCACTGCTGCTCGCGGGCAACAGGCTCAGGCAAAGGCAGGAGCGCAGCAGCGGCAGGAATCAGCTTTCACAAATCAACTTACACCAGGGATGTTTTATCGTCTTATCTTCCTGATAGCAGCTTTTGTAGCTGCCAGCTTTTGTCCTGCCGCGGCCACAACCTGGGACGAGCCCTGGCACAGTCAGGTGGTGAAGGCTGCCGACTCCTTTATCATGGCGAAGATTGGTGCCAGCGACGAGCACAAAGGCATTACGGCAACCGTCATTCAAACCCTGGGCGGCGCACCTATCACGGGCAAAATACAGATTAACGACTTTTACCTCCTTAACATGTGCAGCAGCTCAGGCCACGGGCCGGAGCTCCACATGGGCGACGCCGATACCTGCTATTTCTTCCTGAAGAAGAACGCCGCCGGCACCTACAGCCTTCCCACGCCCACTACCGGCTTTGCCCCCCTGTCTCATAAAACGGTGATGGCTACCTACCGGCACAGCTACCACCAGGCCATGGTTCCGCAGGCAGTATATGAGGCCACAATGACGGCCATCTTTCTTCATGCGCACGGGCAGCCGTATGACAGCGACTACATCGCCAAGTACGTAAGCACGACGCTGGCCCTGCCCCCGGCCACCATCGACAAGGCGGGCATGACTACCTTCTTCCAGCAGCACGTAGCCCTTGAAACCATGTACCACCTGGGGTGGAACGCAAACTATGAGCTGGTACTGCCCTTTCTGCGTGACACCAAAAATTTCCATGCCCAGATAAGCGCGGCCCGGGCCCTGACCGGCTTCAATACGCCCGACGCCAGACAGCAGCTGCTCACGCTCCTGCGCAGCAAGGAAACCGACGGCTTTGCCAAGACCATGGCCGTATGGACCCTGGCTTCCTTCCAGCCCAAGGAGCTGAAACCCGAGCTTGAGCAGCTGGCGCGTAGCGCATCAGCCGGCAAAGACGGTTTCGGCGGCAACATCATGGACCCCCGCGTGTGTACCCGCATACCGACCGTAAAAGAAGCCCTGCTGAAGCTGGTGGCCAGCTTGTAAGGCCATAATAGCGTCTGCTGCTAACAGCTATGTCCAGCTCCCGCAGCTTCCCGGTGCTCAGCCCCAGGCTGGCAGGAGCCAGCATGCCCCGGGCAATACTTGCTGTTGCTAAAGTGCGCACGCAAAACAATCCGGCCAGGCGGGTAGTCTTAAAGCGTGCCGCTTTACAAAATAGCGACTCACGAAACCCACAACCTTACCGCTATGAACATTGGAATAATTGGGGCCGGTCACATCGGCAGCGCCCTAGCCGTGCGGCTCACCAGCCTCGGCCACTCGGTATACATCGCCAACTCCCGCGGTCCCGAAACGCTGACGGACCTGGCCAGGAAAACCGGTGCCACCCCCGTCACGCCCCGGGAAGCCGCCCGCCACGGCGACATCGTGGTGGTGACCATCCCGCTGATAAACATCCCCGACCTGCCCAAGGACTTGTTTGAGGGCGTGCCCGCCGACGTGCCGGTGATTGACACCAGCAACTACTACCCCCTGCTGCGCGACGGCCAGATTTCCGAGCTGGAAAGCGGCGACCTGACCGAAAGCGAGTGGGTGCAGCAGCACCTGGGCCGGCCGGTGGTGAAGGTGTTCAACAACATCTACGCCGCCCATCTCGAGCAAAAGGGCCAGCCTGCCGGCACCCCCGGCCGCATCGCGCTGCCCGTGGCCGCCGACGATGCCGCCGCCAAGCAAAAGGTAATGGCGCTGGTAGATGAGCTGGGCTTCGACGCCGTCGACGCCGGCAGCCTGCACGAGTCGTGGCGGCAGCAGCCGGGTACCCCCTCGTATGGGACGGATATGCCCGCCGCCGAGCTGCAGCAGAACCTGGCCAGCCTGGGCACCCAGCGCACGCCCGAGCAGCACGCCGAGTTCGCGGCCAACCAGGCTGCGGCCGAAAAACACCTGGAGGCGCAAGGCGTCAAGCTGAAGTAGCCCCGCCCCAACCGGCGTGGGCCGCTAATGGCCAGCTGGCTGCATCCAGCCCCAACAAAAGAGCCCGGTAGCTGCCGGGCTTTTTTGTTGGAGCTTTTCCCTGAATAAAGGTTGCCAGGCGCCAGGAAAGCCCTTGGAAACCCGTTGCGAAAAGCAGAAGTCAAGCGCGCCGGGAAAGCCACCTGCCGGAAGTTATACTCATCTCAGAATGCAGCGCGAAAAGCATTTGCCGGAGGTAGAGACGCAACATTTTGCGTCTCGTCGTTGAACGATGCCGGTTGAACGAGTTAGCGGCGCAGTCCCGGAGACGCAAAATGTTGCGTCTCTACATCGTTCAGATTTCGCCAACCACCTGCCAGATGCGTTAACTGACTCTCATCGGCTTCAAGGAAATGACATTCCTGAAATGCCACTCCCGCGCAGCGCCCCGCGCAAATGCCGTCGAGCATAACGGATGCTTTGCCGGGCCCGTTATTCCGCTTGCCGCCGTACTAAAACCATGCGGTAGGGGAGGCGACCACCTGGCCCGGCATACCAGCCCTAACTTGGCCGCCCCTTCACTTCCGCCCTAGGTGGTCGTAACTGCTGATACCATTTCCTTGCTTCTTATGCTTAGAAAACTGCTTTTCTGGCTGGCTTTGCCGGCAATGGTGGCCTGCACCCGCCTGGCCGCGCCCGGCACGGATGGCACCGCCGCCACTTACTTCCCGGCGGCCGGCAAGGCCTGGCAGCGCCAGGCTCCGGCCGCTGCCGGCTTCGACGAGGCCCGCCTGGCCGCGGCCGTAGCCTTTGCCCAAACCCAGGAAACCACGCAGATGGCTCCCGACTTCTCCACCCAGGAGGAGATATTCGGCAAGCTGCTGGGGCCCATGCCCAGCAGCCGCGCCGCCACCAACGGCCTGGTGCTCCGGCACGGCTACATTGTGGCCGAGTGGGGCGACACCGAGCGAGCCGACCCCACCTACAGCGTGGCCAAAAGCGCGCTTTCCACCATCCTGGGCATCACCCTCGACCGCGGCCTCATCAAGGACATACACGACCCCGTGGCCCAGTACGTGCACGACGGTGGCTACGACTCCCCGCACAACCGCCTCATCACCTGGGAGCACCACGCCCGCCAGACCAGCGAGTGGGAAGGCGAGCTGTGGGGCAAAAACGCCGACTTCATCGGCGCCGAAGCCTTTGGCAAAGGCGAGCGCAAGCCCCGCGAAATACAGGCCCCCGGCACGTACTACGAATACAACGACGTCCGCATCAACCGCTTCGCGCTGTCGCTGCTGCGCCTCTGGCAAAAGCCGCTGCCGGCCGTATTCAAGCAGGAGGTGATGGACCCCATCGGCGCATCCAACACCTGGCAGTGGGTGCCTTACCCCAACGCCGTAGCCACGGTGAACGGCCAGGCCATGCCCTCGGTAAGCGGCGGCACGCGCTGGGGCGGGGGCTTGCGCATCAGCGCCCGCGACGAGGCCCGCTTTGGCTACCTCATGCTGCGCCAGGGCCGGTGGGGCACCCGCCAGATTGTGTCGTCCGACTGGGTGCGGCAGGCCACCACCCGCGGCCCCGTCGGGCCCGACTACGGCTACCTCTGGTGGCTCAACACCGAAAAGAAAGCCTGGCCCGATGCCCCGGCCGGCAGCTACGCCGCCCTGGGCGCGGGCTCCAACACCATCTGGGTCGACCCGGAGCACGACCTCGTCATTGTGTGGCGCTGGCACAACGGCAGCCCCAACGAGCTGATAAAGCGCGTGCTGGCCGCCCTCAAATCCTAACCTAACTCAACCCCATGCCTTCCCCCAATTTCACGCTGCTGCTGCACGGCGGCTCGGGCCGCCTGTACCCCGCCGGCACCCCATTTTCGCTGGAAGCCGATTACCACCGCACCCTGACGGCCGCCGCCCAGGCGGGCTTTGCCGTGCTGGCCGGGGGCGGCAGCAGCCTGAGCGCCGTAGAAACCACCCTGCGCCAGCTGGAAGACTCGCCCCTGTTCAACGCCGGGCGCGGCTCGGTGTTTTCGCACGCCGGGCTGAATGAGATGGACGCGGCTCTGATGGACGGCGCCACGCTACGTGCCGGCGCGGTGGCGGGCGTGCGCACCGTGCGCAACCCGATTTCAGCGGCCCGAGCCGTGCTCGAACGCTCGGCCCACGTGCTGCTCACGGGCGCCGGCGCCGACCAGTTTGCCGCCGAAATAGGCCTGGAAACGGCCCCGCCGGAGTGGTTTCGGACGGAGGAGCGGTGGCAGCAGTTTCAGGCCCTGCAAGCCGCCGCAGCCAGCTCCGCCGCCCCCACCACCAAATACGGCACCGTGGGCGCCGTGGCCCTCGACCAGGCCGGGCACCTAGCCGCCGGCACGTCCACCGGCGGCATGCTGAACAAGCAGTACGGCCGGGTGGGCGACTCGCCCCTTATCGGGGCCGGCACCTACGCCAACCACGTGTGCGCCGTGTCGGGCACCGGGCACGGCGAGTTTTTCATTCGCCACACGGTAGCCCACGACATCGCCGCGCTGATGGAGTACCGGGGCCTGGGCGTGGAGGCGGCCGCGCATGTGGTCATCCACGAAAAAGTGGCCCCGGCCGGTGGCAAGGGCGGTGTCATCGCCCTCGACGCGCGGGGCCAGGTAGCCATGCCCCACAGCACCGAAGGCCTGTTCTGGGCCTACGTCAGCGCAGATGGCCGAACCGGCACCAACGTGTGCAACATGATTGTGGAGTAGACTAGGCAGCGAGCCCACAACCTAGCCAACCCAAACGCGGCCGAGAAATACATGGTGGCCCAAGGTATCGAGCGGAAGTAGCTCCGCTCAACCTAGATTTAACTGCTCAGGCTCCAGCCGGTTGTGTTGAGCCCGAACGAAAGAGCCCCGGCAACTGCCGGGGCTCTTTCGTTCGGGCTCAAGTTTAGCGCAGCGTAAGTCGTGCCCGAAATAGTGGGAGGCACAGCTTCCCAGGGGCCGCGTCGTTTACAAATGAGTTGTTCTAGTGCAGCTTGCCGTCGCGCGTCAGTGGAGGTGCAACCTCTACCTTAGGACACGAGCTACAAGCTCGCGCCAGATGGGGCTTCACTTGTCTTATTTGGTTCAGTAAACTTATAGTCAATTCCAAGAAGCAATTTTAACTCGTCTTTATAAGCCATTACAGGTTCATAAAGCTGATGATAAGCTCTTCCAATTGCGCCTTCAAAAAGAACAAGTTTGGGGCGTGATTTCTTAGTCCCGCTTTCTAGTATTTGCTCTTGGGCAATACCAGGATATGGGTCAATGTAATGGATGTGCTTTATTCCTAGTTGGAATGCCTTTTTAGAGCATAATTCACAAGGGCTGGCAGTTGTAAATAATCTACCGCCTTTTATGCCCTCTCCGCCATACTTGGTGATTTGTAAGAAGGCATTCTCTTCAGCGTGTAAAGACCGAGTGTGAACTTGATTTTTCTCGTTGTCAATACAGTTTTGGGCGCTTTTGAAGCAGAAGGGTAGACTTCTTCCTTTTAAGGCCGTCGAAGTAAAGGCGCCATCATAAGCTTCAATTACTTTAAGTTGGAAATTATTGTTTTCTAACTCGTACTTGCTAAATGCTCCTTTGTCTGTATTGTCTTTTAGGTTGCGGACATCTCTAAGCAAGCACGGTGTTTGGCCTTCGGCAGTATTATTCCAACCAATTGCTTTTATAGAAAAATACTTATCAGTAACAACTGCTCCGACTTGCCTTGATATGCATCCTGAATTGTATTTGGCTGTATATGCTGTTTGCATACATCTTTCCTGAGGAGAAGGTGTAATCAGCCCCGGATGCTGTATTAAGGTGAGATATTTTACTAATTGCCTTTTAATTGATTCAAGAGAGTCTCCTTCATCCGAGTCAGGGTTGTGAATATATATGTCTGAAATTTGTATGCACGTTTTAATGTCTTGTTTATGGAATATCTGTTCCCCTGAAATGTCGGAATACTCAGCTTTATCTAGGTCATCTATGTCATTGCGTGTTAGTCCATTGTGTAATCGGTTGAACCGGTATTTGTTCTCGGCATTTACAGCTAATATATAAAATGCAGAGTACCTCTCTTTGAAAAAAAGAGCTTCTAAAGGATTTCTCAGTGAATCGATGATAATGTGGCCTTGACCCCTGTCCCTTAGTGATTTAATTATCTTGTTTATTTGTTCAGCAAGCATAAAAGTATGTCCAGCCGTGAAACCTGATTCAAATGCATTTCCTGATGCTCTAATGTTGCTGCCAAAGCCTTGAAATACAGTGGTTCGGCTCTTGATTGTGTGGTGGGCAAGAGCTGTTTTTAGTAATTCTGAAAAAATATTCAGCTCTGAATCAAAATAGAATTTGTATACTTCAAGCTTTTCTTCTGATTCAGAGTATTGTTCTGCTCTTGCCTCCTTTTTCAAGGAATTGAGGTGTTTTTTTTGAGTGTGTAGCTTGTTAAATAATGGTTTTATCTCAGACTCGTAATGTGGTTCTAATTTAACATTTTCCCGTGTTAAGTATTCTTGGAAACTCTCAAAGCTATTGTCCAAAACGAAGGACGTTATTATACTACTAACCTTTATTGTTGTGAATTGTGTCCAGTTCTCTTTTGCAAATGAATAAACAATATTATATTTTCTTTCCTCATTGTTTTCGAAATGGGTTGCTTTAGGAGCCGGGAATTGACAGCTACTAAAAGATTCTTGTGAGAGAAGTTTTGCAATTGTCGAGCAGCCTGAGCCAGTTCTGCCTGTAAGTCCTAGAACAATGAATTTGCTTCTAAGCTGGAAGAGAGTGTCTAATGAATTCATATTAGAAGTTGAAGAAAGTTTTGAAACAAGAAAAAGATGTCGAAAAATTTAATCAAATGTATCATAAATATTAGCATAAAAAAGATATTTTAAACAGTAAATTTCCTATCAGTTAACTGTAATTAGCTGTTTATCAAAGCTGCATACCAAAGACCAAGCTATTGTGCACTCTTTAGTGACACTAAGGCATGTGGTGTGTTGATGCTATATGTAAAAAAGTGCCAAAAAGTCCGAAAAGCCACTTTCGCACCCCCTTTGCTAGTCCCTTCGTAGAAACTTCTATCCGAAGCACCTAACAGAGACTAAGCAAAATGGACTTTAAAAACTTCACCATCAAGGCGCAGGAGGCCGTGCAGAAGGCCACTGAAATCGCCGGGGG
This sequence comes from Hymenobacter saemangeumensis, assembly GCF_039541835.1. Classification (NCBI taxonomy): domain Bacteria; kingdom Pseudomonadati; phylum Bacteroidota; class Cytophagia; order Cytophagales; family Hymenobacteraceae; genus Hymenobacter; species Hymenobacter saemangeumensis. Next base: position 7,959 of record NZ_BAABGZ010000061.1, read on the forward strand.
CAACCAGCAGCAGGCCGTGGATACGGGCCACCTGCTCAAGGGCCTCTTCCAGGCCGACGAGAACGTGTTCTCGTTCCTGGCCAACAAGCTGGGGGTAAACCTCAACATTCTGACGCCGCGGCTCGACGCCATTGTGAGCGCCTATCCCAAGGTGAGCGGGGGCTCGCCTTACTTCTCCAACGAAGCTGCCTCCGTTATTCAGCGGGCTAATGGCTTCCTGAAGGAGTTCGGCGACGAGTTTGTGGCCGTGGAACACCTGCTGCTGGGCCTGCTCGGCGGCCGCGACAGCGTGGCCACCCTGCTCAAGGACACCGGCTTCAATGAAAAGGACTTGAAAGCCGCCATCAAGGAGCTGCGCGGGGGCCGCAAGGTGACCAGCCAGACGGCCGAAGACCAGTACCAGAGCCTGAACCGCTACGCCCGCAACCTCAACGAGCAGGTGCGTAGCGGCAAGATGGACCCGGTGATTGGCCGCGACGAGGAAATCCGCCGCGTGCTGCAAATCCTCTCGCGCCGCACCAAGAACAACCCCGTGCTGCTGGGGGAGCCCGGCGTGGGCAAAACCGCCATCGTGGAGGGACTGGCCCAGCGCATCGTGGCCGGCGACGTGCCCGAAAACCTCAAGGACAAAACCATCATGAGCCTCGACATGGGCCTGCTCGTGGCCGGGGCCAAGTACAAGGGCGAGTTTGAGGAGCGCCTCAAGTCGGTGATTAAGGAAGTGACCGACTCGGAAGGGCAGATTATCCTCTTCATCGACGAGATGCACACCCTGATTGGGGCCGGCGGCGGGGGCGAGGGCGCCATGGACGCCGCCAACCTGCTCAAGCCCGCCCTGGCGCGCGGCGAGCTGCACTCCATCGGCGCTACTACGCTGAAGGAGTACCAGAAGTACATCGAGAAAGACAAGGCCCTGGAGCGCCGCTTCCAGGCCGTGATGGTGGACGAGCCCAGCCAGGAAGACGCCATCAGCATCATGCGCGGCATCAAGGAGAAGTACGAGCTGCACCACGGCGTGCGCATCACCGACGACGCCGTGATTGCCGCCGTCGAGCTGAGCTCGCGCTACATCACCGACCGCTTCCTGCCCGACAAGGCCATCGACCTCATGGACGAAGCCGCGGCCAAGCTCCGCATCGAGCTGAACTCCATGCCCGTGGAGCTCGACGAGGTGCAGCGCCGCATCATGCAGCTGGAGATTGAGCGCGAGGCCATCCGCCGCGAGGAAAACAAGGACCGCGAAACCGTGCTGAGCAAGGAGATTGCCGACCTCAGCGAGAAGCGCGACTCCCTGAAAGCCCGCTGGGAAGGCGAGAAAAACGTGCTGACCAACATCCAGACCCAGAAAGAAGCCATCGAGCGCTTTAAGCTGGAAGCCGAGCAGGCCGAGCGCCAGGGCGACTACGGCCGCGTGGCCGAGCTGCGCTACGGCAAGATTCAGGAAGCCGAAAAGCAACTGAAGGAGCTGCAGGACCAGGCCAACGCCAACAAGGACGGCGGCTCCATGCTGCAGGAAGTGGTAACCCACGAGGACATCGCCGAGGTGGTGGCCAAGTGGACCGGCATCCCGGTCAGCAAGATGCTGCAGTCGGACCGCGAGAAGCTGCTGAACCTGGAAGGCGAGCTGGGCAAGCGCGTGGCCGGGCAGAGCGAGGCCATCGCGGCCATCTCCGACGCGGTGCGCCGCTCCCGCGCCGGCCTGCAGGACCCCAAGCGGCCCATCGGCTCCTTCATCTTCCTGGGCACCACCGGCGTGGGTAAAACCGAGCTGGCCAAGGCCCTGGCCGAGTACCTGTTCAACGATGAAAACGCCATGGTGCGCATCGACATGAGCGAGTACCAGGAGCGCCACGCTACCTCCCGCCTGATAGGAGCGCCTCCCGGCTACGTGGGGTACGACGAAGGCGGGCAGCTCACCGAAGCCGTGCGCCGCAAGCCCTACTCGGTCATCCTGCTCGATGAAATCGAGAAGGCCCACCCCGACGTGTTTAACATCCTGCTGCAAGTGCTCGACGACGGCCGCCTGACGGATAACAAAGGCCGGGTGGCCAACTTCAAGAACACCATCATCATCATGACCTCCAACACCGGGGCCGACATCATTCAGAAGAACTTCAAGGAGCTGAATGAGTACAACCACGACGAGGTGGTGGACCGCACCCGCGAGGAAGTGATTGAGCGCCTGAAAGGCCACATGCGCCCGGAATTCCTCAACCGCATCGACGAGATTGTGATGTTTCAGCCGCTTAAGCGCAAGGAAATCCGCCGCATCGTGGATATTCAGTTCAAGCAGATTCAGCAGCGCCTGGCCGAGGCCGGCATTCAGCTCGAAGCCAGCGACGAGGTGCTCGACTACCTGGGCGAGCAGGGCTTCGACCCGCAGTTCGGCGCGCGCCCGCTCAAGCGCGTGCTGCAGCGGGTGGTGCTCAATGAGCTGAGCAAGGACATCCTATCCGGCCGCGTGAGCAAGGACGCCGTGGTGGAAGCCGTGCTCGAAGATGGGCACGTAAAGTTCGAGAACGTGGAGATGCCGGCGGTGTAGCACAGTTTATTAGAATTGTTTTTTAAAAAAAGAGCCCCCGCTAATTAGAATTAGCGGGGGTTCTTTTTTTTCTTTTCTCAATAAATAAGCCGCCAAAAACGGCATGGATACAGAAATGGCCTACTTTTACACCTTTACACACATCTTTCCTTTTATGAAACAAATTATCATAATTGGCGGGCTACTGATGTTTCCAATTTTGGCGCAGGCACAAGTTGGGGTTGGTACTGCAAGCCCTGCTCCATCTGCTGCAGTAGATATTGTTTCTACTGCCCGAGGTCTTTTAATTCCGCGCATGACGCAGGCACAGCGAGTAGCAATTGCTTCGCCAGCAACCGGCCTGCTTGTTTTTCAAATTGATATAAATCAGGGATTTTTCTTTTTTGACGGAACGGCTTGGAACAAACTTGCCGTGGTAGGCTCATCAAATTCATCAACTTCAAATGAAACACTTATCTACACTGCGGACGGTTTTTAGTATTATATTATTATCGTTTATTGTTAACTTCGAGTGTTACAGTCAAGGCGCATTGAAGTTTAGCCAAGTAAATTATCTGACATTCTCTGGAATAGCTTCGGATGGCGGGTGTAATGCTGTACAAACCATTGGTAGTCAGAATTTAATAGTGCCAGTAAGTCATGTTCTTAAAATCGAAAGTGTTTCATTACCCTCCACTCAAGTTGGTCAGGGGAATATTAGAGCAGGATTTTTTAGATTAACAGTGAATGACATAAGTCACAGCAACTTTCCGGTGTGGTTGCCTGCAGGTTCTTATAATATTACACTTACCTATCACACGTCTCCGTGTTTCGGATGTGGTAGTCCAGGGACTTGTCCTGTGAGTTTTGCAGTTAAGGGCTCCTTTTCAGCATTGGATTTTGAGGTCGTGCCTTAAATTCAATGCAAAATGATGCGCGTTAGGCACAGTGGGCTTTAAACGGCATCATTCAGTTCCGCCAGATTCAGCAACGCTTGGCCGAGGCCGGCATTCAGCTCGAAGCCAGCGACGAAGTGCTCGACTACCTGGGCGAGCAGGGCTTCGACCCGCCGTTCGGCGCCCACCTGCTCAAGCGCGTGATACCGGGTGTTTCCGAATTAATTGTCGAAAGGCGTACTGTCTGGCCGCGTGAGCAAGGACGCCGTGGTGGAAGCCGTGCTCGAAGATGGGCACGTGAAATTCGAGAACGTGGAGATGCCGGCGGTGTAGCCCCACGGGACCCCTACGGGGCTGGCCCCTCCCCGGTAGGGAGGGAGCCTGACAATTGATATACAAAATCCCTGCTGGCAGCCTGTCAGCGGGGATTTTCATTTCAGTGCTGCTGAAAGCTATTTCTTGGCAATGCCCAGCTGCTGCATCAGCGCCGTGGGGCCGTGGCCTTCGGGTATCTCGCCGTAGGTTCTCACGATTTTATTGTTTTCGACGGAGTAAACGAAGTACTCGGAGGGCAGCTTGATGGCTTTGCCAGTGGCGGGCGTTTTGGGGACGCCAGCGGCGGAGGGGTAGTCCAGCTCGCCGGTGTGCGTACCGGTCAGGTACACGGCAATTTTAACCTGGTTGTCTTTTTCCCATTCCACCTGCTCGTTGAAGCGGAAGTCGTTGAAGGCGCGCTTGCGGGCCTTGTGCATGTCGAGGGCGCCGCTTTTAGGGATGCTGACGAAGAAGGGCATGCCTTTCATCTTCATGGAGTAGGCGTCGGCCAGGTAGGAATTGGCCTTGTCCCAGTCGCCGGCTTCGGCCGCGCGTAGGTGAGCGGCTACAATCTCCAGCGGCTTTTGGGTGTTGTGAGCCTGCTCGTTGGCTTTGGGCTGATACGTGGCACAGGAGGAAGCGAGCAGCAGAAGCGTAGGCAGAGTGCCTGAGATGTAAGGTTTCATATGTAAGGAGGAAGCTTGATGTTTGGGTACAAATGTAGTTAGAATTCAAACTAATTGTTCGCTGGCAGCTCCTGCGCGAAGAAGACTGCGGCCGACTTAAGCGAGGCTGTTTTTGATGAGTTGCTGCAGCACTGTATTCGCGGTGCTGATCTGTTCGGGGCTGATGCCGGCGGTGAGCTGGGTGATGGTAGCCTGGGCCACCCGCACCAGGGGCTGCTGCAGCTGCCGGGCCGTCTCGGTAAGGAAAATCAGGTTGCTGCGGCCGTCGGTGGCGTGGCTTTGGCGCCGGAGCAGGCCTTTGCGCTCCATGGTGTCCAGGATACTGGTGATGCTGGCTTTGTTCTTATAGGAAGCATCGGCCAGCTCCTGCTGGGTTTGGCCGTCCTGGCCAAACAGGTTGAGCAGAATAATCCACTGCTCGCCGGTTACGTCGAAGCCCTCGGCCTGGAAGTTGCGGTTCAGGGTGTTACCCATAAGACGGGCAGCCTGGCCAACCAACGAGCCTAGTGATGCTTTTAAAGGATGGGACATAGCGTCAGTGTGGGACCCGCACGGCGAGGGGTGGGCGCGGTACCCGGGCTGGGGCAAGTAAAATAATAAAGTAGGCAGAAGGTACTAAGGTACGCGGGGCGCGACTTGCCTCTGCGTATGCACTAGGCAGGCAGCTGGTAACTCTTGCTAACCGGTGCCGCCTACTTGCGGGCCGCCGCCTTTTCCAGCCGCTCGTTCAGGGCCACGCCCAGGCCGGTGTTGGGCAGGCGCTCGGCCAGCAGCAGCTCCAGGCCCAGGGCGTCGAGCTGGTGCAGGGCGGCGTAGAGGCCGTGGGCCGCTTCGGCCAGGTCGCCGCGGCCGGGGCTGAGCACTACTTGCTGATTGGCGGGCAAACCCGGCAGCGGCTCGCGCAGGGTGAGGGCGCCGGTGCGGGCCGGGTCGAAGGCGGGCGCCGGCCGCAGGCCGGGGCCAAACAGCTGCAGGGGCGTGTGGGGCGAGTAGTGGTAGGGCAGCAGGCCCGGGCTGGCGGCAGGCTTTACTTTCTCGGCTTCGGTGCGCAGTCGGGTGGCGGGCACCACGGCCTGCAGCCTTTCCAGCGAGAGGGCGCCGGGCCGGTACACCACGGGCTCGCCGGCGGGGCCGAAGCCCACCACCGTGCTTTCGATGCCGGCCTGGCTGGCGCCGCCGTCGAGGATGTAGGGAATGCGGCCGCCCAGCTGCTTGAGCACGTGCTCGGGCCGGGTGGGGCTGATGTAGCCAAACGGGTTGGCCGAAGGGGCTGCCAAAGGGAAGTCCAGCTGCCCCAGCAGCTGCCGCACCAGGGGATGGGCCGGGATGCGCACGGCTACGTCGGGCAGGCCGGCCGTGACGAGGTCGGGCACCACGGCCGGCTCGCGGGGCAGCAGCAGGGTGAGGGGGCCGGGGCTGAAGGCAGCCAGCAGGGTATGCGCCGCCGCCGGCACCCGCTCGGGCAGCAGGTAGCCAGCTAGCGCGTCGGCGCTGGCAAAGTGCAGGATGAGCGGGTTGCTCAGGGGGCGGCCCTTTACCTCGAAAATGCGGTGCAGGCTATCCTCGCGCAGGCCGTGCCCGGCCAGGCCGTACACGGTTTCGGTGGGAATGGCTACCAGCTCGCCGGCCCGCAGCAAGGCCGCGGCCCGGGCTACGTCGGGGCCCAGGTGAGTTGTCATCATATGCAAAAAGCGCCTACCGTCTGGTACGATACGCGAAGCCAAAGGTAGGCGGCTCAGGCGGCGTGCGCCGAGCTGCCGCGCCGTTCCGCTGGTTTTGCCCGGCTTTATGCTGGTGGCGGGTAGGGGGCGGTAAGTAGCTGCCTGTGCGGCGGGGCCGCCCGCCGGGCCTGACAAAGTTGCCCGTCGCCCCTGCGCTGTTCAGCATGGCGGGGCTTTTGTTAGCGGGCAGCCATGAAGAAAAAGGCAAGGAGATACCTGCGGCTGCTGGGGCTGGTGCTGCTCATGCTGCTGGCCGCGGCCGGCGTGGGCCTGACCGGCGCCGCCCCCATTTCCCAGAAGAAAGACCGGTACATCGACAACGAGGTGAAGACCGAGCTGGTGGAGCGTAAGCAGGAAGAAGGGCCGGCAGAGCTGGGGCAAGAATAAGCCGGGCGCCAGCTGGCAAGCACTAGATAATAACCAGTAAGTGGGCCCGGATAGGCTGGGGCTTTAGCAAAAAGCAAAGCCTGGCATGGGCAGCGCCTGAGGTGGGTAAGCAGCCCACAGGCGAAGCTGTTCGTGCGGCCTTTACTGCTTTGGGCTCGGGCTTTTCGGAGGGGTGTTTAAGTTCTGAGGTGCTGTTTTTTAGGCTGGAACGGGAGGGCCGGCGGATTAATCCGGATATTTTTTTTGCGCAGCCACGACTGGCAATTGTTCAATTAATGGCTAGCGCCCCGGCTGGTGGGTTAAACCGCTGCCTTGTAGCGCCCAGCAGCGAATAGAGGAACAAGAAAAAGCTCGGCATGCCGCATTCTTTTTCAAAGTGGCAAAAAAATGACGATGGCAAGATTTTACTGCTCTTTACGGGCAAGGGAAAGCCAGGCCTGATGCTGCTGGACTGCCCGTTTACAGGCTATTGGATTAGTTATATTATGCATGCCGATTAATTGATTTTAATGCGTGTCTGCAACTTATAAGATTTTGGCTTTTAGATAAATAATGCTGGGGTAGGACCATACATTTGGCCGCATCTCCCGGTATTCCACCGGGAATTTGTTTCCTTTTACCCACTTCTAACCCATCCACAAAACCCACCACGCTATGAGAATTTTTACCCTTTCGGCCGCCCTGGCTGCCCTGCTTCTGACCAGCTGCCAAAAACAAGCCGACGACCAGCTGCTGCCCCAGCCGGCTGCGGAGCCTACCGAAGCGCTAAGCGCGCAGCAGCTCGACGAGCAGATTCTGAGCCGGGTGCGCGAAACCGGCAAGTTCGACTGGAACCAGGCCTCGGCCCACTTCACCTGGAGCGCCCTGACGCGGTCGGACTACGTGCTGTCGGTAGGTTACCGGGCGGCTAATGCCACCGGCGACCTTCCGGCCGACGCGGCCACCCGGCTGGAGTGGCAGCAGGCCCGCGCCGAGGTGCTGTCCCTGATTCTGGCCGAGGAGCGCAAAGCCCGCCCCGAGCTGACGCTGGAACAGCTCATTGCCTACGAGGAAAATGTGCTGCCCGTGCTCGACGTGACGGTGCGGCAGCTCAGCACCGTGCAGGCCCTGCGGGCCAGCCCGCTGGTGCGCTACGCCGAGCCCATGGGCTACGAGCCCGACCGCGGCCAGCAGGCGGCCAACAAAGGCACGGCCACTACCAGCAGCAGCGGCTGCGGCAGCAACACGGCCGCGGCCGGCCTGGTAGCAGGGGTCGACTACACCACGCTGCCCAACGGCAGCAAGTCGTCGTGGAACCATGCCGACCAGTTTCATGGCATCCGGGCCAGCTGGAGCCAGAGCACGGGGCAGGGCATCAAGATGGTAATTATTGACTCGGGCTGCTCCGATGCCCAGGAAAACCTGGGCTCGGCCTTCAACCAGGGCCTGAGCGCGGGCCGCACCATTGAGCGGCTCGTGACCTTGCCCCGGGCTACTTTCCTGGGTATTCCCACCGGCCCGGTGGAAACGCCCAACGATGGCTGCGGGCACGGCACCAGCATGGCCGGGGCTGCCGCCGCGCCCCGGGGCACCGACGGCAACTCCGTGGGTATTGCCTACAACGCCAACCTGATTACCATACGCGCCGCCGAAGACGTGTTTCTGGATGGCAGCCGCGAAGTAAAAGGCGTATCCGATGCCTACGTGCTAGCCGGCAACCGCACCGATGTGCGCATCATCAGCATGAGCATGGGCCGGCTCACCAGCTCGTCGCAGATGACCGACGCCATCCGCTACGCCTACAACCGCGGCAAGCTTATCTACTGTGCCGCGGGCACTTCGTTCGACTGGTCGGCCGGCATCGTGGGGGTGATTTACCCGGCCTCGCTGCCCGAGGCCGTGGCCGTGACCGGGGTAAAAGACAACCTCACCACCCGCTGTGATGAGTGCCACACCGGCAGCGACGTGGAATTTACCGTAGTGATGCAGAAAACCAGCAACAACCGCCGCCCGCTGTCGCTGGCCATGAGCGGCGACGTGCCCAGCACAGTTGGCGGCTCGTCGGTGGCCACGGCCAGCATGGCCGGCATGACTGCCGTGCTCTGGGCCAAGTACCCCTACGAAAGCCGCGCCCAGATTATGAACCGCCTGATTGCGGCCAGCTCCAACCGCAACGCCCGCAGCGGCAGCTTCGGCTGGGGCCGCGTGAACCTGGGCGCCGCCGTGGGAGCCATGCCGCTGTAAGATTGGAATAGCGTATTGGGAAAAAGCTCTGCCTGCAGCCAGCGGGTAGAGCTTTTTTGCTTTTGCAAAAGGAGGAAAGCAGGGGAGGGTAGCTGCCCGCTGCGCGCTATGGTGCCAGGAGCACGAGCGGCAAGCACAAGCACGGCCGGGCACCTGCTCAATGCCTGGGTGCCATTTGCGGCGGCAGGCTGCAGGCAGGCTTTGGCCCATGCCTCCAGCGAACGGCTTCTGAGCATTGTGCGCGAAAAACTGTTGTTGAAAAAAGCACAAGTCCGGCTTTTGGGTCAGCCTGATTCCATCGGTGCAGGCTAAGCCAGCCAGCTTGCTGCGAAGCGCCTATCCAGGCTTAAGAATTGAGGCTTGCGTCAGCGCAACAAGCTGCTGCTACAGGGAAAACATTGCCGTGGGCAGGGAAGGTTCGACGTTATGATACAAGCAAATAGGCTTGTTCTGTTTATGCGGCAGATAGGGGCGAAGGGGGCAACAATACAGGCATTCTAAAGATTGGCTGGAATAGCCGGCGACCCTCTTTGAAGGAGTACCTGCTGCGCTTAAATTAGCCACGCAAATCCACCTTTTTTCTCTGTTTCCATATGAAAATAACTGTACTAAAATCTGGCATTACGGGCGGGTGCTGGCGGCCCGGGCTCTGGGCCTTGCTGCCCCTGCTCTGGCTGCTGGCTACCCCCGCGGCACGGGCCCAGTACTGCGTCACCAACCTGGGCGGCGGCAGCTGTGACATTACCCAGGTGCAGGTGGTCGGAACCACGCTCAGCACCACCGCCAGTCTGTGTCCGAATACCTCGGCCAACAACTACTCCTCCTATCCGGCGTCGGGTACTACCACCGCTACCCTGCAGCGAGGAACAGTGTATACCATCAGCGTAACCACCACCACCGCGGACATCATCTCGATGTGGGGCGACTGGAACCGAAACGGCACGTTTGAAGCCAGCGAGTGGACGCAGGTAGCGGTGGCGTCGACGGCCGGCATGCCGGCTACGGCCAGCTTTACCGTGCCCGCCGGCGCCAGCGCGGGCAGCACGGGCCTGCGGATACGAACCCGCTTTTCCGGCAATGCCAACGCGGCATCCGATGCCTGCAGCAACTTCGGCTCCGGTGAGACCCGCGACTACGTGGTAACCATTGCCGGCACCAGTGGCGCGCCGGCCAACGACAACTGCAGCGGGGCTACCGTGCTTGCCGTGAGCACCAGCTGCACGCCCACTACCGGAACCACGGTAAATGCAACGTCCTCCACGGTAGGGCCCACTTCCTGCGGGGGCTCCAGCAATGGCAACGACGTGTGGTATCGACTGACTGTGCCTGCGGGCATGACGCAAATAACGGTGGAAACCAGCGCGTCCACGGGCTCACCCCTGAACGACACCGTACTGGAAATCTACCGCGGCAGCTGCAGCAGCCTCACTTCCATTGGCTGCAACGACGATGCCAATGGCGGTTTCTCGCAGCTTGTGCTGGCCGTAACGCCCGGCGAAACCCTATTTGCCCGCGTGCTTCCCTACACCAGCGGGCCCAACGGGGCCTTCCAGATTTGTGCCTACGGCACACAGACAACCACGAATACAACCACGCCGGCGCCGTACTGCGCGGCGGCCAGCAGCGTGGGCTGCGGCAACGGCACCATCACCAACGTTTCGCTGGCCGGCACCGGGCTCAACAACAGCAGCGGCTGCTCGGTAAACGCCAGCAACCACCCCTACTACAACTACCCGGCTGCGGGCAGTGCCACCGGCACGGTGCAAGCCGGCAGCAGCTACCCGCTGAGCGTGGTGTCGGACGCCGGGCAGATAGTGTCGGTGTGGGTCGACTGGAACCGCAACGCCGTGTTCGACGCCAGCGAGTGGCTGCAGGTAACCACGAGCTCCACCGGTTCGGGCGAGTCGGTGACGCTGGCCGTGCCGGCCAGCACCACGGCAGGCACGGTGCGCATGCGCGTCCGCTCGCGGGCGGCGGGCAGCCCCAACGGCTCGACTGATGCCTGCAGCACTTTTGGCTCCGGCGAGGCGGAAGACTATACCCTGACCGTCATCAACCCGGGCAACACCACCAATCCGGCTCCCTACTGCGTGGCCCCCAGCAACGTGGGCTGCGGCAACGGCAACATTACCAACGTGACGCTGACCGGCACCACCCTGAACAACAGCAGCGGCTGCTCGCTCAACGCCAGCGGCTACCCCTACTACAACTACCCGGCCACGGGTAATGCTACGGGTACGGTGCAGGCCGGCAGCAGCTACAGCCTGAGCGTGACGTCGGAGCTGAACAACATCGTGTCGGTGTGGGTCGACTGGAATCAGAACGGCACCCTGGAAGCCAGCGAATGGCTGCAGGTGACCACCTCGTCGACCGACGGCGTGCCCGCCACTATTGCCTTGCCGGTACCCGTTTCGGCCCTGGCAGGCCCAACGCGCATGCGCATCCGGACCCGTGCTGCGGGCAGCACCAATGGCGCGGTGGATGCCTGCACCAGCTTTGCTTCGGGCGAAACCGAAGACTACACCATCACGGTAGCCAACTGCGCGGCCCCCGCAGCCCCGGCTGTGACCGGCGCCAGCCGCTGCGGCGCCGGCTCCGTGACCTTGTCGGCCAGCGGCGCGCCCGCCGGCGGCTCTTACCGCTGGTATGCCGCCGCCAGTGGCGGCACTTCCTTAAACAGCACAGCCAGCTACACCACGCCCGCGCTGTCGGCCACGACGACCTACTACGTGAGCATAGTTAACAGCACAGGGTGTGAAAGCGCCCGCACGATGGTCACGGCCACCATCAATGCGCTGCCCGTCGCCAACGCCGGGCCGGCGCGCAGCATCTGCTCGGGCGCCTCGGCTACGCTGGGCAGCGCGCCGGCAGCAGGTGTTACCTACAGCTGGAGCCCCGCCACGGGCTTGAGCAGCGCTAGCGCAGCTCAGCCCACCGTGACCCTGGCGAATACTACCGGCACCGCCACTACCACGACCTATACGCTGACTGCAACGTCGGCCCAGGGCTGCACCGCCACCAGCACCGTAGCCGTAACGGTGAACCCCGCAGCCGTTGCCGATGCCGGCCCGGCCCGCTCGGTATGCTCGGGCGTAGGAACCCAGCTGGGGACGCCTGCCGTAGCGGGCACCACTTACAGATGGAGCCCGGCCACTGGCCTGAGCAGCACCACGGCCGCCCAGCCCACCGCCACCCTGACCAACACGACGGGTGCGGCCACCACGGCTACCTATACCGTCACCGCCACCACCGCCCAGGGCTGCACGGCCACCAGCACCGTGACCCTAACCGTGAACCCGGCCGCCGTCGCCAACGCCGGCCCTGCCCGCAGCTTCTGCTCGGGCCAGAGCGCCCAGCTCGGCTCGGCCCCCACGGCGGGCACCACTTATAGCTGGAGCCCGGCCACCGGCCTGAGCAGCGCCGGCATTGCCCAGCCCACCGTAACGCTGACCAATACCACCAGCGTGCCCACCACGACCACCTATACCGTAACGGCAACCACGGCCAGCGGCTGCACCGCCACCAGCACCGTGGCAGTGACGGTGAACCCCGCTACTTCGGCGTCGTTCAGCTACGCGGCCCCCAGCTACTGTCTGAATGCCACGACGGCCCCCGTGCCTACCGTAACCGGAACGGCCGGTGGCACCTTCACCGCCACCCCGGCGGGCCTGAGCCTCAACGCCACTACGGGTGCGGTAAACCTGAGCGCCAGCAGCGCCGGCAGCTACCTTGTAACTTACTCGGTAGCTGGCAGCTGCCCCAGCAACAGCACCGTGGCACTGGCGCTGGAGCCGATTCCCACGGCCAGCATCACCGCCAGCGGGGCTACTTCCTTCTGCCAGGGCGGCTCGGTTACGCTTACGGCCAGCGGCGGAGGCATTTATGCCTGGAGCAATGGCCAGACTACGCCCTCCATTACCGTAAGCTCGGCCGGCAACTACACCGTGACCGTCACTTCGGCCAGCGGCTGCTCGGCTACTTCGGCAGCAACTACCGTTACGGTAAACCCCACGCCCGCAACGCCTACCATCACGCGCGCCGGCAACACGCTCACCAGCAGCTCGACTACCGGCAACCAGTGGTACCTCGATGGCAACCTGATTCCCGGGGCTACCGGGGCCAGCTACGTCATCAGCGGCCCGGGGGCTTACACGGTGGTGGTGACTGCCTCCGGCTGCCCCTCCGGCCCCTCAACTCCGGTACTCATTACCGGCAACGCGCGCGCCCTGCCCGGCAGCAGCCTGCAGGTGTACCCCAACCCCACGCCCAACGGCCGCTTCACCGTGGAGCTACAGGGCTACACCCAGCCCGTGGAGCTGACCTTGCTCAATGCCCTGGGCCAAGTAGTGTTTACCCGCTCGCTGCCCGCTTCGGCCCAAGGCCAGGCGGCCCTGCGCCTGGAGCTGGATAACCTGGCTGCGGGCGTGTACGTGCTGCAGGCCGCTACCAAAGGCGGGCTCGACACCCGCCGGATAGCGGTGAGCCGCTAATCCGGTGCTAAGTACAAGAAAGCCCCGTCGGCCTCTGGTCGGCGGGGCTTTCTTGTAGGCAGAAGCCAGAAGCAGGAAGGAACCAGCCGGAAGCCAGAGCGTGAATAGAGCAGCTGTCACAGGCTTACCGGCTGCTTTACCTTTGCGGCATGACGTCCGCGTTCAGTACCTATTTTCAAGTCGGCTTCCTGCACATCTGCGACCTGCGCGCCACCGACCACCTGACCTTCCTGCTGGCCTTGTGCGCGCCCTTTGTGCTGGCCGACTGGCGCCGGCTGCTGGCCCTGGTCACGAGCTTCACCCTGGGTCACTCGCTCACCCTGGCCCTGGCCACCCTGGGCATTCTCAGTGTAAACACCTCCCTTATTGAGGCCCTGATTCCGCTAACCATCATGGCCACGGCCGTCTTCAACATCAGCCGGGCCGGGCTGCAGCCCACGCGGCGGGCGCCAATGCTGTTTACCGCTTCCAACGCCCTGGCGACAGGCTTCGGGCTGATTCACGGCCTGGGCTTTTCCAACTACCTCAGCCAGCTGCTGGGCCGGGGCCGGCGCCCCGTGCTGGAGCTGCTGGCCTTCAACCTGGGCGTGGAAGTGGGGCAGCTGCTTATCGTGGCCGGTATTCTGGTGCTGGGCTTTCTGGTGCTGCGGGGCCTGCGCGTGGCCCGGCGCGACTGGGTGCTGGTGGTAAGCGGCGCGGCGCTGGGCATTGCTGCCCTGCTGCTGGTGCAGCTGCTGGGCTAAAAGGCAGCGGGCTGTAGTAAGTTAAAAGTGAAGCGTTAATTGTTAAATGGCCTTTCGATTTCAACTTTTAACTCTCCACTTATAACTTTTAACTAGCCCTTCCGCAACCATCCCGGATTTCCTGCGACTTTTGCCCTCCCGCTTTCGCGGGAAAGTCCATCTCACTGCCTTATGATTCGTCGTTTATTTACCGGCCTGGTGCTGGCTGCCGCTGCGCAGCTGCCCGCCCTGGCCCAGCTTACCAACTCGGGTACCGACAAGTTTGCCCAGCTCGAAACCACCCTGCCCTCGCCCAACGTGTACCGCACGGCCAGCGGGGCCCCCGGCCCGCAGTACTGGCAGCAGCGCGCCGACTACGCCATCAAGGTGACGCTGGACGACGAGAAGCAGGCCATTCGCGGCAGCGAAACCATCACCTACACCAACCTCTCGCCCGATACCCTGCCTTACCTCTGGGTTCAGCTCGACCAAAACATCATGGACAAAAACTCCATGACCACGAGCACCCAGGTGAGCTCAATTCAGAACGACAAGTTTTCGTTTCAGGCCCTCGACCACCTGATTCGCAACGACTTCGACGGGGGCTTTAAGATTGAGTCCGTAACCGGCGCCGATGGCAAGAAGCTGCCCTACGTCATCAACTACACCATGATGCGGGTGGACTTGCCCCGGCCCCTGCGCCCCAAGCAGAAGGTGTCGTTCAACATCAGCTGGCACTACAACATCAACGACCAGCTGAAGTACAACCAGCGCAGCGGCTACGAATTCTTCCCCGACGACAAGAACTACCTCTACGAGATTGCGCAGTTCTACCCCCGCATGGCCGTGTACTCCGACAACCAGGGCTGGCAGCATAAGCAGTTTCTGGGCAACGGCGAGTTTACCCTGCCCTTCGGCGACTACCGCGTGAGCATCACCGCGCCGGCCGACCACGTGGTGGGCGCCACCGGCACTCTGCAGAACGCCGCGCAGGTGCTCACTGCCACCCAGCTCAAGCGCCTGGAGCAGGCTAAAAACGCCAAAAAGCCGGTGCTCATCGTAACCCAGGAGGAGGCCACGCGCAACGAGAGCAGCCGCGCCAAAGGCAGCAAAACCTGGACGTATGCGGCCAAAAACGTGCGCGACTTCGCCTGGGCCTCCTCGCGCAAGTTTATCTGGGACGCCATGCAGATTAAGCAGAGCGGCAAGCCGGTGCTGTGCATGAGCTACTACCCCAAGGAAGGCAACCCGCTGTGGGGGCAGTACTCCACCGAGGTGGTGGCCCACACCATCAAGACCTACTCCAAGTACACCATTCCCTACGAGTACCCCGTGGCCATCTCGGTGCACGGCCCGGTGGGTGGCATGGAGTACCCCATGATTTGCTTTAACGGCGGCCGCCCCGAGAAAGACGGCACCTACTCGGCCCAGCGGAAGTACGGCATGATTTCCGTGATTATTCACGAAGTGGGGCACAACTTCTTCCCCATGATTATCAACTCCGACGAGCGGCAGTGGAGCTGGATGGACGAGGGCCTCAATACCTTCTGCCAATACCTCACCGAGCAGGAGTGGCAGCGCGACTACCCCTCGCAGCGCGGCGAGCCCAAGAACATTGTGGAGTACATGCGCACCGACAAAAGCCTGCAGACGCCCATCATGACCAACTCGGAGTCGGTGCTGCAGTTTGGGCCCAACGCCTACGCCAAGCCCGCCACGGCCCTCAACATCCTGCGCGAAACGGTGATGGGCCGCGAGCTGTTCGACCACGCCTTCAAAACCTACGCCCAGCGCTGGGCCTACAAGCACCCCACGCCGGCCGACTTCTTCCGCACCATGGAAGATGCCTCGGCCGTGGACCTGGACTGGTTCTGGCGCGGCTGGTTCTACACCGTCGACCGCTCCGACCTGGCCCTGGAGTCGGTGAAGTACTACAACGTGAACACCAAAAACCCCGCCGTGGAGAGTGCCCGCGCCCAGAAGCAGCAGGCCGCCGAGCCGCTCACGCTCTCGCAGCAGCGCAACGCCCGCGACATCAAAAGCACACTGCTGGACGAGAAGCCCGAGCTCAAGGACTTCTACAATTCCTACGACCCGCTGGCCGTGAGCGAGGCCGACAAGGCCGAGTACTTCAGCTACCTCAAAACCCTCACGCCCCAGCAGCAGCAGCGCCTCAGCGACAACCTCAACTTCTACGAGCTGAGCTTCCGCAACGTGGGCGGCCTGGTGATGCCCATCGTCCTGCAAATCACCTACGACGACGGCAGCCAGGAAATCCAGAACATCCCGGCCGAAATCTGGCGCAAAAACAACGAGCACGTCACCAAGGTCATTGCCACTCAGAAGCCCGTCATCAGCTTCCTGCTCGACCCCTACCTGCAGACGGCCGACACCGACCTGAGCAACAACGCCTTCCCCCGCCAGCCCGCGCCCTCCCGCTTCGAGCTGTTCGAGCAGCAGGGCTTTGGCAACAACTCCCGCCAGAGCCAGAACCCCATGCAGAAGGCCAAGCAGCAGGGAACGAATACACCGAAGTAGCTTGGTGATGCGTTGAAACAGAAAAAGCGGCTCGTGAGGGCCGCTTTTTTACATATAAGACCAGCTTATTCAGGCGTGGTGCCACGAACCGAAGGTTAGCGCAGCTATTCCCCGAAGGGGTTCGTGGTATCAGTACTGTCAGAACAAGCCCGCTTGTGCTAAAAATTTGCAATGCCATGAATTCGTGACACCAAGTATAGTAGTAACATGAATTAGTGGTGCCACGAACCGCTGCGCGGAATTAGCTGCGCTGACCTTCGGTTCGTGGCACCACATCAATTAAGGTCACCAACTACTCCCGTTCCTGGCTTCCGCTAATCATGCGCGAGACCAGCCCTTTTTCCGAGGTCAGCTCGGCCCAGACCACGCCCACCAGGTGTACCACGAAAAAGGCGATGATGCCATACATGGTGGCGTTGTGTATCTCCTCCAGGTCGTGCTCGATGCGGTCCAGCCACTCGAAGTCGTGGTGGTAGGTGAGGCCCAGGCCCGTGAGGGCAATAACGGCCAGCATGATGTAAAACAGCAGGTAGGTAAGCAGGGAAAACAGGTTGCGGCCGGCGTTTTCGCCGCGGGCCGGGGGCGCCAGGCGGTAGCGGCGCAGGGCGGCCGTTAGCCGGGCACCGAAGCGTCGGGGCGAAGGGCCGCGCAGCTCCAGTAGCAGGCGCAGCAGCCAGAGGCCGGCCAGGGCCAGGCCGATGTACACGTGCCAGTCCCAGATTCGCTCGCTGATGACGCGGGTAAGGGAGCGGGCCTGCTTCTCGCTCAGGCTGATGCCTTCGCGGCTCATGAGCTCCTGGTACTCGGGTACCGCCGTTTTTGCCTTTACAATCACCCGCTGAAACAGGATGGTGATAAGCTGGGCACTCACCAGCAGCCAGTTGGCCCAGTGCCAGAGCCGCATGGCAGCTGAATAGTCTTTGGTAGTCGGGGTGGGAAGCGTAGCGCTGTCGGGAGTCATGCAGGGAAAAAGCAGGGAAAGAGCCGTATGGCGGCTAAGCCAGGCAGCCGCTTGGAACAGGGGGCCAAAGGTAAGCCAGGGGCCGGCATCAGGAATTCGATGCTTTCTGCCGGCGGTAGTCGCTGGGGCTTAGCCCGATGTGCTTGCGGAAGGTTTTGTTGAAGTGCGACAGGTTGTTGAAGCCGCTTTCGTAGCACACCTCCGTGATGGGGCGGTCGGGGTCGAGCAGCAGGCTGCAGGCGTGGTTGACGCGGTTTTCCTGCAAAAACTCGGTAAGCGTGAGCCGGGTGGTTTTCTTGAAGTAGCGGCAGAAGGCGGGTACCGACAGGTTGGCGGCTGCGGCTACGGCCTGCACGTCGATGGGCCGGCGGAAGTGCTGGCGCAGGTAGTCGTACACCCGGCTCAGGCGCTGCTGCTCCTGGCCGTTCAGGTGGAGGCGGCTGGCATTCAGCAGCTGGGCATCGCCGGCCTGGGCCAGCTGCCCCAGCACCTCCAGCAAGGTGAGCAGGCGCGGCAAAGGTGGGTGGCTGAGCAGGCGGCGCAGCGCAGCGCCGACGCTGGCCCGCGTAGCCGGCCCGAAGCTCAGGCCCTGGTGCGAGCGTAGCAGCAGCTGCTGAATGGCGCCCAGCTCGGGGCGCTGCCAGAAGTCGGCCCCCAGAAAGTCGGCCCGCAGCTGCACTACAATCTCCTCGAAGGCGCCCTGCTGCCCAAAGCTAAAGCTCAGGTGGGGCAGGTTGGGACCGATAAGCACCAGCTCGCCGTCTTCGAAGCGGGAGCGGTGCTGGCCGATGTGGCGGCGGCCGCTGCCCTCCGGGATGTACACCAGCTCGTACTCGGGGTGGTAGTGCCAGAGCAGGCCGCCCTGCTGAACCTGGGTGTAGTGCAGCAGGGTAAAGGAGCTGTCAGGCGAGGCCTGCACGGTTTCATACTGAAGCTTCATGCGGTAATAACACTGCCATGGCCAATTGGTAAGGCAAGGTAGCAGCACGGTCAATACAGCACCAGTTTTGGCTAACCCAGTAGTGGTAGCCCGGCCAGCGAATCAGGAAATTTGGAAACACCACTTCCTTATCCCTATGAACCATCTACTCTACTACTGCCTGCTGGCCGGGGGCCTGCTGAGCAGCACCCCGGTGGCTGCCCGCGAGATGAGCGGCCGCCCACGTCCCAGCAAAAGCCCCCGCACCCACATCGACTCGCTGCGGCGGCAGGCGCACAGCTATACCAATTACCTGACCTACGCCCTGCAGCTGCAGCCCGCGCAACGCGAGGCGGTGGCCCAGTGCACCGAAGCTTACCTGCTCGACTTGGCCGCAGCCCCGGCTGGGGCGCCAAAGGAGGCAATACAGCATCGTTACCACCAGGGCCTGTTGCGCGTGCTCAGCCCCGGTCAGTACAGCGCGTTTTGCTGGCTGCAGGAGCGGGAGCAAGTGCTGGCCCAGCCGTGAAAAATCAGCTGATTATGCGCCCCGTGCTAGCCAACGGCCGGGCAGGCCCCGCCCGGCCGCTCAGGCCTGCTCCAGCTCTACTACCCGCTCTTGCGGCACCACCCGGCCCGGGTACACTTGCAGGGCCTCGGCCAGGCAGGTCAGGGCGGCGTCCAGGTCGGCTTGGTTGAGCACGTAGGCCAGGCGCACTTCCTGCCGGCCCAGGCCCGGGGTCTGGTAGAAGCCGTTGGCCGGGGAGAGCATCAGCGTTTGGCCCTGGTAGCTGAACTCCTGCAGCAGCCACTGGCCAAAGGCTTCGGCATCGTCGACGGGCAGACGGGCCATCACGTAGAAGGCCCCGCCCGGCACGGGGCAGCTCACGCCCGGCATGGCGCGCAGGCGGCGCACGGTCAGGTCGCGGCGGGCCTGGTACTCGGCCTTGGTTTCGTCGAAGTAGGAGGGGGGCAGCTCGGCGGCGGCTTCGCCCAGCAGCATGCCCAGGCCGGGCGGGCTGATGCGCATCTGGGCAAAGCGGAAGGCTGCCGCGTACACTGCCTGGTTTTTAGTGAGCAGGGCGCCCACGCGGGCCCCGCAGGCACTGTAGCGCTTGGAGATGGTATCCAGCACCACTACGTGCTGCTCGCCGCCGGGCAGGGTCAGGGCGCTGGTGGCCGTGGCCCCGTCGTAGCAGAACTCGCGGTAGGCTTCGTCCGACAGCAGGTAGAGGCCGTGCTGCTGGCACAGGCCCAGCAGGGCCTGCAGCTCGTCGCGGCGGTACACGTAGCCCGTGGGGTTGCTGGGGTTGCACAGCAGGATGGCGCGGGTGCGGGGGGTCAGCACCCGCTCAAAGTCGGCCAGTGGGGGCAGGGCAAAGCCGTCCTCGATGCGCGCCGTGATGGGCACGATGCTAACGCCGGCCGCAATGGCAAAGGCGGTGTAGGTGCCATAGAACGGCTCGGGCACCACCAGCTCGTCGCCGGGATTGAGGCAGGTGAGCAGCGCAAACAGGATGGCCTCGCTGCCGGCGGTGGTCACGATGATGTCGTCCATCGTGGCCGGAATGCCGGCCTGCTGGTAGTACGCGGCCAGCTTGCGGCGGTAGCTCTCGGTGCCCGCGCCGTGGCTGTAGCCCAGTACTTTAATGTCGGCCTGGCGCAGGGCCTCCAGGAGCTGCGGCGGGGTTTGAATATCGGGCTGGCCGATGTTGAGGGGGTAGACTTTCTTGCCCGCCAGCCGGGCGGCCTCCGCGTAAGGCGCCAGCTTGCGGAAGGGCGAAACCGGCATGGCTTGCCCCCGCTGTGATATTTCCAACATGTACACAAAGTTACGCAAGGCCGCCGCTTCCCTGTTGCATAAAATGACAACGCCTATACAATGACGGTTGCGGAGGCGTTGCCAATATCAAGTATACCAGTCGCTTTACTTGACGAAAGCCCTGGTGCGGCTCACAGCGCTGCCGGCTACTTGCCGGCCTTCGGGCGCAACAGGTACACCACTCCTACTCCCAACAGGGCTGCGCCATTTCGGTTAGGGTCGGAATAATAGCCATAGTCCCTGGCCGTGTTGGCTTCCGTGTCAACCGACAAGGCCGCGCTGGCTTCCAGCTGCCAGCGGCGCACGGGCTGCTGGCCGAGCTCAATTCGCATTGATATGAACGGCTCATGCCGGAAGTGGGCCTCGTTGGGCAGCTCGTAGTAGCTGCCGCGCAGCTCCTCGAAGCTTACCCGGGTAAGGCGGTAGCCAAAGCCGAGCTTAAAGCGCCGGTGGCTGCTGTACATCAAGCCGCCCTGGCCAAACATAGTGCCGTAGCGGGCGTAGTAATCATTGGTCTGGGAGAAAATCAACCCGCCACTACTCACGTTGCGGGCGGTGTTGCCCCAGCCAAAGCCGCCTATTCCCTGCAGTGTCCAGCGCTCATTCAGGGGCCAGTAGCCACCCACGCCCACTTCGGCCGTGCTGGCGCGGAACATGGAGGAGTCGCCCGCAACGTCTAAATCCGGCCGCCAGCTGCCCGCTACCGCGACCAGCATGTGCCTGGCCGGCGAGTAGGTAACCGAAGCCTGGGTGCGGAGGGTAGCCGGCTGCAGGCTGGCCTTGAACTCGGCTTCGCCCTGTTCGCGGATAGACGTCAAATGGGGCTGCATGGGAGCGTAAACGGTGCAGCTCGTGAGTGAAGCAGCAGTAAGAAGCGCGGAGGCAAGGTGAAGTTTCATACGTGGTGCGGAGTTATGGCACGAAGTACTCACCGCGGCCATACGCTGCACAATGCCATTTGTGGAATCTGCAGACTTCTGAAACAGGAGTTCTGACTCATGTTTAAAGAATTAAGAAGTTGATTGAAGATTAGTTAGTCTGGCATTCTTCGCTGTATGAACAGACTTTTTGTAGTGGCTGAATTGCAATGAAAAAGGCCGCCACGACTAAGTCGCGGCGGCCTTTTCTGCCTGGTAGGTAAACCGGCTTACTTGGCGTAAGCCACCGCCCGCATCTCGCGGATTACGGTGATTTTAATCTGGCCGGGGTACTGCATCTCCTTCTCAATCTTCTGCGAGATTTCGAAGCTCAGCTCGGCGGCGCGCTCGTCGGTCACGTTCTCGGCATCCACCATCACGCGCAGCTCGCGGCCGGCCTGAATGGCGAAGCACTGGTTTACGCCCTTGAAGTTGTTGGCCGTTTCCTCCAGCTGCTTAAGGCGCTTGATGTAGCTTTCCATCATCTCGCGGCGGGCGCCGGGGCGCGAGCCCGAGATGGCGTCGCAGGCTTGTACCAGCGGCGAAATCATGGCCGTCATCTCAATCTCGTCGTGGTGGGCGCCGATGGCGTTTACCACGTCGGGGTGCTCTTTCCACTTTTTGGCCATCTCCATGCCCAGGATGGCGTGGGGCAGCTCGGGCTCCTCGGTGCTCACCTTGCCGATGTCGTGGAGCAGGCCGGCGCGCTTGGCTTTCTTCACGTCGAGGCCCATCTCGGCGGCCATGGTGGCGCAGAGGTTGGCCACTTCGCGGCTGTGCTGCAGCAGGTTCTGCCCGTAGGAGGAGCGGAAGCGCATGCGGCCCACCATCTTAATCAGCTCGGGGTGCAGGCCGTGAATGCCCAGGTCGATGATGGTTTTCTCGCCGATTTCGACGATTTCCTCCTCGATGTTCTTGCGGGTCTTGGCTACGATTTCCTCCACGCGGGCGGGGTGAATGCGGCCGTCCTTCACCAGCAGGTGCAGGGAGAGGCGGGCAATTTCGCGGCGCACCGGGTCGAAGCCCGAGATGATAATGGCCTCGGGCGTATCGTCGACGATGATTTCCACGCCGGTAGCAGCTTCCAGGGCGCGGATGTTGCGGCCTTCGCGGCCGATGATTTTACCTTTAACGTCGTCGCTCTCAATGTTGAACACCGACACGCAGTTTTCGATGGCGTGTTCCGAGGCGGTGCGCTGAATGGTTTCCAGCACAATCTTCTTGGCGTCCTTGGTAGCCGTGAGGCGGGCCTGGGCCACGGTGTCCTTGATGTAGGAGCTGGCCTGAATCTGGGCCTCGTTCTTAAGCGACTCCACCAGCTGCTCGCGGGCTTCGGCGGCGGTCAGGTTGGCAATGGTTTCGAGCTGGCGCTGCACGGCGTGCAGCTGCTCGTCGGCTTCCTTCTGCCGGGCTTCAAGCTCGGCCAGAGCGGCCTCGTGGTCGACGCGGCGCTTTTCGGCCTGGTTTTCGAGCTTGTCGCGCAGCTGCTGGGTGTCGGTCTGGTTTTTCTCGCGCTGCCGCTCCAGGTCGGCTTCCTTTTTCTGCAGCTGCTCGAGCTGGCGCTGGGTGGTTTCGGTGAGCAGCTTGATGCTTTGCTCCTGCTCCATCACGCCCTGGCGGCGTTCGGAGAGCTCCTGGTCGAGGGCCTGCTTGAGGCGGCGGCTTTCCTGCTCAAACTCGTTGCGCAGGTTCTTGAACTTGTTTTTCGACTGTTCCAGTCGCTCGTCGGCCTGCCGGATTTTTTCATCGCGGAGGCGGTTGCCTTTCTCCTCCGCGTCGCGGAGGATTTGTTGAGCGCGGGCCTGCGCCTCGCCCTCATGGTCTTGCCGGGCTTTGCCGGCCAGCTGCTTACCGACTACGAAGCCTACCCCCAGGGCAGCCAACGCCGTCAGCAAACAGTACAAAATGATATCGGACATGAATGTTAATGGTTTAAGAATGGGTTCTAAAAACCATAACTATCGGAACTGTCCCTGCCGGGCGGCGGCCCGGCCGGTTGCCGGGGCCCCGCAGCCGGGCCAAAGAGTGGTGGTGCGGGCCGCTTTACGCCGCCAGCACCACGCCTGAGAGCAACTCGTCGAGCCGGGCCAGCCGCTCGGTCAGAGCCGCGTCGGTGCCGTCTTTTTCTTTGCTTACTTTCAACTGGTCAGCCATGGTTGCCAGCGCAATCATGGCCAGTAGGTCTTGTTTGTCCTGGATGCCGTAGCCTTCCCGGAACTCGCGCAGCTTCTCGCCCAACATGCGTCCGGCCAGGCGCAGACGCTCCTCATCCTGCACGGATACGCGCATGGGATAGTCGCGGTCGGCGATGCGGATTTTGATGGACAGCTCAGTCATTCGGCGGTTGTTAAGACAAATTATATCAGGGGTTTAGTTTATTCCCTCAAATAGGCAAGGCATTTATCCAGTTCGCGGATGTATTCGTTCAGGCGGTGTTTAAGCTCGTTGGCGTGGGTGGGTTCTCCAGCTATGGTTTGCACAAGTTTAACAATATTTTCCTGGTTTTGTCGCTCTTTCAGCTGCCGGTCCCGCTCCCGCACGTCGGCCCGCAATTGCTGCACCGTAGTGTTGGCATCGGCCAGCTCCTCGCGCAATTGCTGATAGGCAGCCACTAAGGTGGTCACCTGCCGCTCCAGGCGGTCGAGTTGGGCGAGCTGTTGTGAAGAGGCCACGTGGAAGATATTTTTTCGTGCAAGGTAGGGGGCGCTGCCCGTTTCTGGTTGTAGGGCTTAGCTGGACAGTGCAAAAGGAACGTCATGCTGAGCGTAGTGAAGCATCTTACCAGGGGAGTAATTCAATCGGATGAGTTACTGCTGCGGGCAAGATGCTTAGCCTGCGCTGCGCTGTGCTCAGCATGACGTCCTGTATTTTACTTACTTCCGAATAAGCGCGCCGGCCTGCTTTTCGAACTGGGCGATGAGCTTCTGCATCACCTGGTCGATGGCCTGCTCGCTCAGCGTCTGGGTGAAATCCTGCAGGGTGAAGCTCACCGAGTAGGACTTCTTGCCAGCGCCGAGGTTTTCGCCCTCGTACACGTCGAACACGTTGATGCTCTGCAGCAGCTTCTTCTCGGTGCGCCGGGCTATCTGCTGCAGCTGGTCGAAGGTGACGCTGCGGTCGACCACCAGGCTCAGGTCGCGGCGCACCTCGGGGAACTTGGGCAGCTCGCGGGCGACCAGCGTGGGCTTGTACTTCTTCACCAGGGCGTCCCAGTCGAGCTCGGCGTACCACACGGGCTGGCTTACATCCAGCTGCTTGAGCACCGATGGCGACACGGCCCCCAGCTGGGCCACGGGCTGGTTGTGCACCAGCAGGGTGAGGCCGCCGGCCAGGTACTGGTGCTGCACCGGCTGCACGGCGGGCTGGCCCAGGTTGAGGGCGGCAATTACCTGCTGCACGGCCCCGGCCAGGTCGTGGAAGGCAGCCTTCTCCGACTTATGCTGCCAGGTCTCGGCGCTGGCGTTGCCGGTGAGGTAGAGCACCAGGCTGGTTTTCTCCTTGTACTTGCCGCCTTCCGTGCGGGCGTAGGTGCGGCCGAACTCGTAGAGCCTGAGGTCGCGCTGCCGGCGGTTGAGGTTGTAGCGGATGGTTTCCAGGCCGGAGTGCAGCAGCGTGGGGCGCATTACGTTCAGCTCGGCGCTGTTGTAGTTGAGGATGCGCACTAGGCCGGGGTTTTTCTCCTCGCCCTTCTCAAAGTAAACGGAGTTCGTGACCGAGTTGGTGATAATCTCGGAGTAGCCCTGCCCGCTGAGCAGCGAGGCCACTTTCAGGCGAATGACTTCGGGGTCGGGGTTGGGGAAGGTGGCCAGGTAGGAGGCCGAGTTGTGGGGGCGCAGCACTACGTTGTTGTAGCCGTAGATGCGCAGGATTTCCTCAATCACGTCGGCCTCGCGGGCCACGTCCACCTTGTAGGCGGGCACGCTCAGCAGCCAGGTGTCCTGGTCGCCCAGGTCCGGGTTTTCTTCCTGAATGCTGATGCCCAGGTCGGTGAGAATCTGGTGAATGCGCTCGGGGGCAATGTGCTGGCCCACCAGGCGCTCCACGCGGGGCAGGCGCAGTCGCACCGTGGCCGGCTCAATGGGCGTGGGGTATACGTCGACGACCGGAGCCGCCACGCGGGCGCCGGCCACTTCCTGCAGCAGCAGGGCGGCCCGCATCAGGCCTGTGGGCACCATGTTGGGGTCGGTGCCGCGCTCGAAGCGGAAGGAGGCGTCGGTTTTGAGGCCGTGCACCTGGGAGGTTTTGCGCACGGCAGCCGGCTGGAAGTAGGCACTTTCCAAGAAGACGCGGGTGGTAGATTCGCTCACGCCGGAGGTTTTGCCGCCGAACACGCCGGCCAGGGCCAGGGGCTGGCCGTGGGCATCGGCAATAACCAGGTCGGTAGCTTTCAGGCTGCGCTCCACGCCGTCGAGGGTCGTGAACTTCTCGCCTTCGCCGGCCCGCTTCACGCGGATGTGCTGGCCGGCAATCTGGTCGGCGTCGAAGGCGTGCAGGGGCTGGCCCAGCTCGTGCAGCACGAAGTTGGTGACGTCGACGACATTGTTAATAGGAGAGAGGCCGATGCTGCGCAGGCGGCGCTGCAGCCACTCGGGCGAGGGGCCCACCTGCACGTTATCCAGGAGCAGGCCGGCGTAGCGGGGGCAGGCCGTTTCGTCCTCGATGGTCACGGCCACGTTGGCTTCCGCGCTGGCGGGCGCCTGGAAGGCGCTCAGGTCGGGCAGCTGGCAGGGCTGGCGCAGCAGGGCGCGCAGCTCGCGGGCCACGCCGTAGTGGGAGGCCGCGTCGGCCCGGTTGGGCGTAAGGCCAATTTCAATGACGGTGTCGGAGCCCAGGCCGAAGTAGTCGGCGGCGGGCGTGCCGTCGGGCAGCGCGGTATCCAGTACCATGATGCCGGCGTGGGAGGCCCCCAGGCCGATTTCGTCCTCGGCGCAAATCATGCCTTCGGAGGCAGCGCCGCGAATCTTGCTTTTCTTGATTTTGAACGGCTCGCCCTGGCTGGGGTAGAGCGTGGCGCCCTCCAGGGCCACCACCACGCGCTGGCCGGCGGCCACGTTGGGGGCGCCGCACACAATCTGCCGGGGCGTGTCGTCGCCCACGGCCACCGTGGTCAGGCTGAGCTTGTCGGCGTCGGGGTGGCGCTCGCAGCTGAGCACCGTGCCCAGCACCACGCCGCGCAGGCCGCCGGGAATGCTTTCCAGCTCTTCCAGCCCTTCCACCTCCAGGCCGGAGCCGGTGAGCAGGATGCCGATTTCGGCGGCAGGTTTGTCGGTGGGAATAAGAGTTTTAAGCCAGTCGAATGAGATGCGCATGAGCGGGAGGACCTTGTCCGGTATCGGTTATCAGCCGGCAAAGGTACGCAGGGGCGGAAACCCTACCCGATGGGCCGGCTGCCATTCCGCAGCCCGCTTTCCGCGAAGCAGCGGCCTGCCAACAGCTATGTGTTGGCTTGGGCAACTGTTTTCTTACGGCCCAGCCCTTGCTACAAACCACGAAAGCTATAGCAGCACAGGGATGAGCTTACTCATGGAAGGCCTTTTCCCCCGCCGGAATGGCCACCTGCAGGCGGTTCTCGACGGGCGGCACCGGGCAGCTGTAGCCGTCGTTGTAGGCGCAGTAGGGGTTGTAGGCCTGGTTGAAGTCGAGCTCCATCAGCTTTGCCTCGGCCGCGGGCAGGGCCACATCGAGGTAGCGGCCGCCGCCGTAGGTTTCGCGGCCATTGCTGAGGTCGGTGAAGGGCACAAACAGGGTGGAGTCGGTACCGGCCAGCCGCTGAAACAGCGTTAAGGTGAAAGCCTGGCTTACGGCTTCGCCGGTGCCGGTGAAGGTCACCTGCCCGTAGCGGCGGTAGGCTTCCTGCTTGCCGTCGCTCATGGTGAGCTTCACGGTGGTGGGCAGGGCGAAGCGCTGCAGCCGGGCCTGGGTTACCCGCCAGTCGCGGTTCAGGGGGTAGTACTTCAGGCTGTCGAAGCGCTGGCGCTGCTCCACGCTCAGGGGCGACTCAGGCGAGAGGCGGAAGTTGCGGTTTTTCTCCCGGCGCTGCTGCCTGATGCGGGTGCGGTAGGCCTCAGTTTCGGCATTATTCGCCTGCAGCTGGGCACTGACGAAGTAGAGAACAATGCCGAGAACGGCGGCAGCAAGCAGTAGTTTCTTAAGCACGGCGGTGAGTGGCAGGGAGTGGGGTTGACCGGCGCAAGTTACCGTAGCCGCTGCTGGTGGCGGGTAGCAGCGGGGCCAGCTGGTGGGGGCAGGCCAGCAGCAGGAATTGATGCATCAGCTCCAAGGCTGCAGGCAATGGCATAGATAGGCGCTGCTGATTGAAGCAGCAAATCTGGCGTTCGTGTAAGGATTTCTGCTGTTGGTCACACGCAGGCGGGCAGCGGTTTCGGTAAACATAGGTGGCTGTTGCAGAACTCGGCTTAAATTGTTCTATTGCTGAGTAGCCACTTGGCAAGCGCCCGAGTTGGCGCTTCGGTGCAT